>CAJWCT010000019.1 GCA_913031385.1 uncultured Flavobacteriales bacterium
ATGCCAAAAAAATTGTTGATGAAGAAAAATCTTCTACTCCAGGATGGGAAAAATTCTTAATGGATGAAATAAAAAGAGAATGAATTAAAGAAGAAACCAACTGGTAGCCTTTTCAAACAGGAATGAACAAATAATTATAGCTATAAAATATTTGTTAATTAACAAGAACATTCCTGACAAGAACATTCTTCACAAGAGCAATTCGTGCAATCACCATTTACACAAGCCTCACACGTGCATGTACATTGATTTTCCATAGTATTAAAAATTGTGTTAAAGAATAAAGGTAATTGTTTTTTATCTACAAATTGTATTTATCACCAAACTTTGCGAAATTAAATCCTAATTTTAATATGCTATCTCTAAGATTTATTTTTTGATTCAATAATGGATTAGTATGATTAAAATGTATGAAATGGATTTTATTTTTTGTGCTTAAATCTTCATCCATAAAAATATCTATAGTCTCTAAAACAAAAGGATGATGGATTTCTTTTATAGATCTATTAATTTCATCTCCACTAAAAAAAGTAGCATCTAAAAATGCATAATCAACAGATTTGACCTCGTCTACAATACTGTTTCTCCACAGATTCCATTTGTCAATATCAGGAATAAAGAGTGCCGACTTATTCTTCCCTATTATCTTATACCCAACAGTTTCAGAAAATTCATCACGATGAGGAACATTAAAAGGTATTACTATTAACTCATTTGATAATTGAATGTTTTGATTATGATTTATTTCCTTTAAATCGACATTATCTAATGAGATCAATTGACTCCAAGGGCCATTGTTCTCTAAAAAATTTTTCATTCTTGGCATGGTATAAATTGGAATTTTATTAGCTCCTAGAGCCTCTCTACCTAAATACATTAATCCAGAATAATGCCCTATATGTGCATGCGTTAATAGTATTCCATCAATCAATTTTTTATTTGCAACACCACTTTTTAAATATTTGATTTGTTCACCAATATCAGGAGTAGCCTCAAATAAATAATATTTTTCATTCTCAATATCGGTAAGTCCAATACTAGTTACATAGTATTTATTATCTCCTATATTTTTATTACAACAATCTTTTTTACATCCAATATGCGGATATCCTGCGTCCTGAGCTATTCCTAGAACAGTGATAAAATTATTATTGTTTGATGTCTTATATTCTGAACAAGAAAAAATAGTAGCACATAAAATGAAGACTACTAATTTATTTTTCCTTAAAATGCAGAGTAAATTAATTATCATCTAAATCACAATTTTCATCATTAAATTCAATCTCAACCGTATAATGCTCAAATTTGTATTCCTTCAAAATATCCTTCACATCAGATTTCACCTTTTTAAAATTATTTAAATTTGAGTTATCATCTATCTTAATATGAGCAGTAAATACATTATGCTCTCCTTCCAATGACCATATATGCATGTGATGAATTGAATTTACAAAGTCAATGTTTAGAATTTTTGATTCAATTTCATTTATATCTAATTCTTCAGGAACTCCTTGTAAAAAAATAAAAAGGGTTTGTTTAAGTCTAATAATTACATTCCATAAAATGTAAATTGTTATTAAAAGAGATAATGCTGGATCTAGATAATGAATATCTTTAAAATTTAATATTATTGCCACAACTAAAACAGCGACCCATCCCAAAACATCCTCAACTAAATGCCAAGAAGCCACCTTCTCGTTCATAGTTTTTCCACCACTTAATTTCCAAGCAGCATATCCATTAACTAATACTCCAATTACAGCAAAAAAGATCATCCCCTTTGCATCTGTATGCTCAGGTTCTAGAATTCTACCAACCGCTTCATTTATTACATATAAAGAACCAACAATTAGTATAATACTATTTATAAGGGCTCCTAAAAGAGAAAACCTTTTATATCCAAAAGAAAATTTCTTGTTAGATTTCTTATGAGATTTTTCTTCCAAATACCATGAAGTACCCAAAGAAATTGTATCTCCTAAATCATGTATTGCATCCGAGATAATTGCAATACTATTTACATAAAGACCTCCAATTATCTCAAAAATAGTAAATGCAAAATTTAAAAAAAATGCAACTTTTATATTGTCTGAAGAATGATGATGATCGTGATGATGTCCCATTCTAAATTAATTTTGAATCAATTAATATTTCCTCCATTTGATTTTTAAGATTTATTGCCTGTTTAGCAGCTGCTTGATCAAAATTTTCATCATTACCTGAATATATAATGCCTCTTGAAGAATTTATAATAACACCTACGTTTTGGTTAATGGTTTTTTTACAGACCTCCTTTAGATTACCTCCTTGAGCCCCAACCCCAGGAATTAGCAGGAAATTATCTGGAATTATTTTTCTGATTTCTTCCAGATATTCTGTCTTTGTAGCACCAATGACATACATTAAATTTTTTGAATTATTCCAGGTCTTTGAAGATTTAATTAAATCCATAAAAACATACTCATTTGCACTTGGTATTAATTGTAAATCTTTTGATCCTTCATTTGAGGTTAGTCCTAATATAATAGTGTTCTTGTCCTTATATTCTAAAAATGGTTCAACTGAATCCCTCCCCATATATGGATTTACAGTAATGCTATCAAAATTTAATTGTTCGAAAAAAGATTTGGCATACATTTTACTTGTATTTCCAATATCTCCCCTTTTAGCATCAGCAATTGTAAAAATTTCAGGATAATTATTGTTTATATAATTAATTGTTTTTTCTAAAGCTTTCCAACCCTTAATACCATATGCTTCATAAAAAGCTATGTTAAGTTTATATGCAATGCAGTGCATATGTGTAGAATCAATAATTGATTTGTTAAATTCAAAAATTGGATTATCCTTGTCAAGTAAAAATTTTGGAATTTTATCTAGATCAACATCAAGACCTACACATAAAAATGATCTTTTAGATTTGATTTGATTAACTATTTCTAATACTTCCATTATTGCTGATTAGTTACTTGCATTTAATATTTCTGAGTTTTCAGCTAACATTAATTCATCAATAATCTTCTGAATATCTCCATTTATTACTTTTGGCAAATCATACAATGTCAATCCTATTCTATGCTCTGTAATTCTTCCTTGAGGATAATTATATGTTCTAATCTTTGCACTTCTATCGCCAGAAGATACCATACTCTTTCTTTTTAAGGATTCTTCAGAACGTCTTTTTTCTACTTCCAATTCATATAATCTAGTCCTTAAAACTTTTAAAGCTTTATCTAAATTTTTATGTTGAGATTTTTGATCTTGACAGCTAACAATAATCCCAGATGGTTCGTGATGAAGTTTTATAGCAGAATATGTGGTATTCACAGATTGACCTCCAGGACCTGTTGATGTAGTTCTTTCAACTCTTACGTCCTGCATATTTAAGTCAACATCAAATTCTTCTGCTTCTGGCAAAACTATAACCGTAGCAGCACTGGTATGAACCCTTCCTTGAGTCTCAGTTTGAGGAACTCTCTGTACCCTATGTACACCTGCTTCAAATTTTAAGTTAGCATATACTTCCTCTCCATTAATATCAAAAATTATTTCCTTATATCCTCCTGATGTTCCTTCATTAAAATCTACCAAATTTACTTTCCATCCTTTACTTTCACTATATTTTAAATACATTCTATATAAATCTCCTGCAAATATACTTGCTTCATCTCCACCAGTTCCAGCTCTAATTTCCATTACTACATTCTTTGAATCATCTGGATCCTTAGGAATTAACAATAATTTCAATTCTTCTTCAAATTTTGGTAGTTCTTCCTTAGATTCACTTAATTGAATTTTTGCAATCTCCAACATCTCTTTATCTTTTTCATTTGAAATTATTTCTTGAGCTTCTGAAATATTTGATAGTATAGATTTATAGACTTGTCCCTTATCAATAATTTTTTTTATTTCTTTATATTCTTTGGAAAGCTGAATGTACTGCTTTTGATCTGATAAAATTTCTGGTTTAATCATCAAATCACTTAATTCTTTAAATCGATTTTCGAGATTTTCTAATTTTTCTAACACATCAAAATTCTTGAATTGTAAAAATACAATAAATTATGGAGAGAGATTATGCCATCAACTAATATTGAAAATCCCCAAATTGAGATTTTATTGTTAGTTTCTTTGAGTTCGATTTTTCAACTTTTCCAATAATTCTACCCTCAACATTAAATCTCTCTGAAATGTTTATTATTTCATCTGCAATTTGGGGGTCTACATATAACTCCATTCTATGGCCACAATTAAAAACTTTATACATTTCATGCCAAGTTGTTTTAGATTCTTTTTGAATCAGTTTGAAAAGCATTGGTGGATCAAACATGTTGTTCTTAATTACATGTAAGTTTTTAGAAATAAAATGGAGAATTTTTGTTTGTGCTCCTCCGCTACAATGAACAATTCCTTTAATTAATTTTTTATCACATTCTGCTAGTATTGACTTTATTATTGGAGCATAAGTTCTTGTTGGTGATAAAACTAATTTACCAGCATCTAAATCAACACCATCGAATACTTGATCTAAACTTATAGATCCAGAATATACTAGATCATCTGGAACCAATGGATCATAACTTTCCGGATATTTTTCTGCTAAAATTTTGTTGAACACATCATGTCTTGCCGATGTTAATCCATTACTTCCTATACCGCTATTATATTGATCTTCATAAGTTGCCTGACCAAATGATGATAATCCAACAATAACATTACCCTCCTCTATATTTGAATTATCAATCACATCAGATCTTTTAATTCTACCTATAACTGTTGAATCAACAATAATTGTACGCACTAAATCTCCAACATCAGCAGTTTCACCTCCAGTTAATTTGATGTTTATTCCGTGTGTATTTAAGTCTTCAATTAATTCTTCAGTTCCATTAATGATAGCTGAAATAACCTCTCCATTAATTAAATTTTTATTTCTACCTATAGTTGATGAAAGCAATATATTATCAGTTACTCCTACACATATTAGATCATCAATATTCATGATCAATGCATCCTTAGCAATTCCCTTCCAAACAGAAATATCACCCGTCTCTTTCCAATACATATATGCTAAAGAACTTTTTGTTCCAGCTCCATCAGCATGCATAACTAAGCAATACGATTCATCATTAGTTAAATAGTCTGGTACAACTTTACAAAAAGCTTTGGGGAATAAACCTCTATCTATTTTCTTTATAGCATTATGTACATCTTCCTTTGATGCTGAAACTCCTCTACGAGAATATCTTTCGTTTAAATTATTACTATGCATTCACCTCAGATATGCCAACAAAAGTATTAAAGAAATTTTTAAGATCGTGACGAATTAGTGATAAGATTTTCTAAAAGTAAATCTAGATTATAATCGTTATTAACATTTATACAGAAATTTTTAATTATAAATACTTAACTATACCTATAAATTTTAATTTTTATAATGTTTATAAAAAGTTTAGAAAGTAAAAAAAAATATTTAACAATAAATAAATAATTTGATATATTGATTTAGTTGATTAATCATAAATTTTTAATCTTAAAAAAATCAGTAAAATGAGTAAATCAAAATTAGAATACATTTGGTTAGATGGTTATAAACCAACACAAAGCCTAAGAAGTAAAACTAAAGTCGTTGAAGATTTTGACGGAAAATTAGAAAGCTGTTCTATCTGGGCTTTTGATGGAAGTTCAACTCAACAGGCTGAGGGTGGATCATCTGATTGTTTATTAAAACCTGTGGCTATATATCCCGATCCCGTTAGAAAAAATGGGTGGCTGGTTATGAACGAGGTTTTAAACTCTGATGGTAGTGCTCATGAATCAAATGGTAGAGCCAGTATTGATGATGACGATGATGATTTTTGGTTTGGTTTTGAACAAGAATATTTTCTATGGGACCCTGAAACAAATCTTCCAATTGGATTCCCTAAGGACGACACACCTCAAGGTCAGTTTTATTGTTCAGTTGGTGGAAAGAATAATTTTGGAAGAGAAGTTATGGACAGACACCTAGACATATGTTTAGATGCTGGTCTAAATGTTGAAGGCACTAATGCTGAAGTAGCAGCAGGTCAATGGGAGTTTCAAACTTTTGCTAAAGGTGCTGCAAAGGCTGGAGATGAAGTGTGGGTTGTTAGATATTTACTTGAAAGACTTGCAGAAGAATATGGTTTAGCAATTGAGTATCATCCAAAACCTCTTGGAGATACAGACTGGAATGGTTCAGGAATGCATGCAAATTTTTCAAATACAACTTTGAGAACATGTGGATCAAAAGAAACATATGAAAAAATTTGTGAAGCATTTAGACCCGTAGTTAAAGAGCATATTGCCGTTTATGGTGCATACAATGATCAAAGATTGACAGGCAAGCATGAAACACAGTCAATTCATGAATTTAGTTATGGAGTTTCTGACAGAGGAGCTTCTATAAGAATTCCTATTATGACTGTAGAAAATGGATATAAGGGATGGCTTGAAGATAGACGTCCATCCTCCAATGGTGATCCATACAAAATTGCAGCAATAATTATTAAAACTGTTAAATCTGCATAACGGTTTAATAACTATATTTATAAAAGGTCCTAAATAAAAGGGGCCTTTTTTTATGCAAATGCTAATAAAATAAATATTGAATATAGAAATAACAGAAAAAAGCCTTTAATTTTTCCAATAACATTTTTCTTAGGGAATATAGCTATCAATAGTACTAAAACAGCAAAAACTAACATCCATATAATATCTCTGCTTAAAATTTCTGTATCATCAACCACAATAGGCTTAATAATTGAAGTTATTCCTAATACAGAACCTATATTAAAAATATTTGATCCTATTAAATTTCCTAAAGAAATTCCTTTTTCATTTTTTGCTATTGCAAGAAGAGATGTTGCTAATTCAGGAATACTAGTTCCAATAGCAACAATAGAAACAGTAATAACAGCCTCGCTTACTCCAATTTGCTCAGCAAAATTAATAGCTCCATAGACTAGCCATTCAGCTCCATAATAAAGTGAAAGTGAAGCTATAATTACCCATAAAATTATTTTAAAATTTGTTGAATGAATTAAATTATTATCAATAGAATCCTGCTGATATGTTTTTAAAGAAGACCTAAGTATAAAGATTATGAATATAATTAAAAGGGAAAATAAAACTATACCATCATATTGATCAATGATATTATCTCTTGCAATTATAACATATAAGATAATTGAAAAAATAAACATTATTGGCCAATCAATTCTATAAAATGATTTTTCAACATACATGTTCCCTATAATACATGTAAGGCCTAAAACTAATCCTATGTTTGCTATGTTTGAACCAATTACATTGTTTATTGCTATAGATGGAGAATCATTAATAGCTGCGCTAATACTTACTATAAGTTCAGGCAGTGATGTCGCAAATGCTACAACCGTCATCCCTATTACTAGCTTTGAAAGATTTAGCTTTAAGGATAGAGCTACAGAGGATCTTATTATAAATTCACCTCCGACAACCAGTAGAATAAAGCCAATAAACATCCATAATAAATTCATTCTAATTAAATTTTAATTAATTATAATCTTCTTATACAAGATTTTATTATTGTTTCTGATTTTCATAATATATACTCCACTTGACAATAATAATTGAATTTTGTTAGAGTTAGTGTTTTCAATGTCATATACTCTTTTTCCAATCTCTGAATAAATTTCAATTTTTGAGTTAATTAATACTGAGTTAAAGAAAATCTCTCCACTGGTTGGATTAGGGTATACTTTTATATTCTCATCAAACTCTATAGTTGAAATGCTTAAAGTTTCATTCCATTGTTCACCATAATTATCACCCCATATATAACTTACTAAACTAGGGTGATCAATAAATGGATTTCTGTTTTGTTGGTAGCTATAAATAACATCATTTCTGTTTATTTCATAGTCATCTACCGGATCGTCAATATGCCATTGAAGTAAAGATGAAAGTTTTCCTAAAATAGGATCATAATTGCCTGGAGTTGTGTAGTCAACAAGTTCTAAATCAAAAGCATTATTATTATGGTCATAACCAGGATCATATCTTACAACCATGTAAAAAATGATCCTTGCTATATCACCCTTTACAGAGTCCCCGGGTTCCCAGCTATCACCGTCATAAAAGCATTCAGTTGCTTCTCCATGTTGATTTCCTCCGTTATCAAAATCTCTTGTACCTCTTGATTCATTTACTGATCTGTCACAGGGTTTTAAATTGTGAACATCTCTATATGCAATATCATCCTGATCAGGAAATCCATGAGATTTTGGCCACACATGCTCCCTATTCCAAGAATTACTATGAGTTCCATTTTCATAATCAGAATAACAATTACATCCGTCTCTATACCCCTTATCTTGTGAACGATCTGTATAGACTAGAAGAATATTGTCATTGTTTGCTGGGTCTTGATCAGATTGCTCGAGTATATCCCAAGTATCTGTTGAAGAAGATGTGTAGGGAAAAACCACATGATTACGAATAATTTGATAGATTGCTTGTTTTAAATCTTCACCAGAAGTACCATCTGCTTCCTGATAATATTCCTGAGGAATATCTGACTGAATATTACCGTAAGTTGGATTTGAAGGAGGTCCAAAACTTCCTTGCCCCAAAATATTATTGGAAAACAATAAAATTGTGAAGATTATAAAACCTGACCTCATCATTTTTTTACAAATATAATTTAATTGTAACTAATTATATTTAATTTTATCAACTATGAAAACTATTTTGTTTAAGTTGTTGGCTTTATTAAATAGAATATTCCTTCCAAATTATACAAAGAGAAGATTAGATTTATCTAAAGCATCAAAAATTCAAATGATTATTTTTGGATGGAAACTATATGTTACCAAACAAATTATAAATCAATAAATTTCTGTCTTATGAAAAGAATCTTCTCTATGTTATTAGTCTCTATTTTAATTAGTTGTTCATCAACTAGCGGGACTACATCATCATCATCTTCAAAATCAGCTATTTCTCCTATGGCTTTAACACTAATTGATGTAATTGTTGGCAAGTTTCCAGGAGTCAGAGTAATAGGTAGTAATATTGCCCATGCAGCACCTAAAATTATAATAAGAGGTGGAAGTATGTCAATTAATACTCAAGCATATGCTGTATATGATGTTGACGGAATCCTTTATACTGATTGTCCTACTTTTATTGATCCTCAACAAATTAAAAGTATAACCATATTGAGATCACTTGCAGCCACGAATAGATATGGAGGTGTTGCACGTGGAGGCGCTATAGTTATTAGATTAAAAGCAAATAACTAAATGAAATACTTAATCCTCAATAATTACACCATTAGCAGTAAAAGAAAAAATGTATTCTGGTTCAGTTATTAATTCTATTTCTTCTTTTGATTTTCCAGCATCTTCAGCATAATGTCTAACCTCCTCTACCTCTAATGTTTCATATGTTGCCTCTCCTTGAAGTATTGCAGTTTTTCCCTCAACTCCAGAGGTAGGGACAAAGAAACCATAGTCCTTAAATCTTACGAATAAAGTATCATTATCTGCTTTTAATCTAATCCAACAACCTTTCTTTGCACATGTCTCTAAAATCGTGCCTTCAATTTTTGTAGAAATTTTACCTTGATCAATCACTAACTCCTTTGCCTTAGAATAATCTACAATATTTTCACTAGTAATTATTTCTCCATAATGGGTTTGTTTAGTTTCACATGAACTAAAAAACAAACAAATAGATAAAAAGAAAATGTATTTCATGTTTAAATATTATAATTAATAAAAAAGTCAGCTACTAAATTAATAATAACTGACTTATAAATAATGCTTTATTAATTTATTCTATAGATTCTAAAGAAGCTGTCCAGTCACAGTACCACTGTACAAAAGTAGCTTTACCTTCTTCATTAAAGTCAAACGATTCATAGATTGGGACTACAACAGATTTAGCATTAGCTGTATGTGTTACCTGCATTGCATAATACATTCTTACAGAACCATCAGCTTTACCAGTTTGAGCATTAACACCCTGTAAATAATTAAATGGTGCCATGTACTCAACATCATATTTTGCAAAAAACTCCTTATGTATTCCTTTGATCTCATCTAAACCTAGGGAATCTGCAGAACCTAATAAGGTTCCTCTAAAAACAACATCGTCAGCAAAATGAGAGTATTCTACTGCTTCATTTGCATAACTATCAAATAAGATTTGCATTGTTTTAGAATTATTTTCAAAAGTTACTTTTGCATCTGCTGATTTAGCACAACTAGCACATACATGATCTGATTGATCTCCGTTCATTTTTTCACTCATTTTTTGTACAGCAGAATTGTTACAAGAATAAATAAACCCAAATACTACTGCAAGAGCTAAAATTAATTTAAATTTTTTCATGTTTACATTTTTTATGTTAAGGAGTAAATATATAAAAAACAATGGGAATTATATTTTTAAATAATGGAGATAATTTCATTTTAAGTATTTTTAGGAAAATGTTAAATATTTTAATATGAACAGGTGCTCTTGGGTAGGTAATAATTCAATTTATATAAAATACCATGATACAGAATGGGGTGTTCCTGTTCATGATGATCAAAAAATATTTGAATACTTAATATTGGAAACTTTTCAAGCTGGACTTAGTTGGATTATAATATTAAAAAAAAGAGAAAACTTTAGATTAGCCTTTGATAATTTTAATTACAAAAAAATTGCTAATTATTCAGAAAAAAAAATAAATCAATTATGTCAAGACAAAAAAATAATTAGAAACAAACTTAAAATAAAAGCCGCAGTAATAAACGCACAAGCATATATTAATACACAAAATAAATTTGGAACATTTAGCAAATATTTATGGCGATTCGTTAATGAAAAACCTATAATAAATAATTTTAAATCAATAAATGAAATACCAACTAAAACAGTATTGTCTAATAAAATAAGTTTAGACTTAAAAAAAAGAGGATTTAAATTTGTAGGACCAACTATTATTTATTCTCATATGCAAGCTATGGGAATGATAAATGATCATACCACGGATTGTTATAGGTTTAATGAAATATGTAATTCCCTTTTGTGACCTCGGCAGGATTCAAACCTGCAACCTCTTGAGCCGTAATCAAGTGCACTATTCAGTTATGCTACGAGGCCATTTTAAATGTGTCGACAAATTTAAATAATATTTATCTAACTAAAATTTTCCAATTAATATATTTAGATTTTAATAAATATATGCCAGGACTTAAGCCTTGGTGAAGAATAGATGTCCTATGTTGATTATTAATAGAATCTATTTTTATTTGTTGACCATTAATATTATATAGCTCAAAGACCTCATCTCCAGTGGTATTAATGATTTCAATTGATTGATCTGGATATATTGGATTTGAAACAAGTTTTAACTTGGGTAATTCCAAATCTATTGTTGATAAGGAAGTTTCAAAATAAGCTGCCCCATAATTAAAACTCTCCACCCCTATTATACTCCCAATAAAACGACCAGGGATATCATCAACATGAGGATGAATACCTCCCCATATTCTTGAAAGACTGCATTGATCTGATGCATCACGATAAGAAGCCCACTGCAATTTAACATCTTGACTTGGCCCCTCTTCAAATACTAAAAATTCATTTTCTCTTGCTATGTATTCTCCCATTCCTCCGGGGAAATATGGACTTCCAGTAAATAGCGTAAGAGCTTCTGCAGCTGCTCTTGAATAAGTGGAATGGCCAGAAACATATCCAGCAAAATTTGGAGTTACAAAAGTAGGTCTCTGATAAGGCCACCATTCTTCAGCAAGAATCCAACCCACACCAGCTTGATCTGTAGAGGGATTATCAATATAATCATGACCTTTCCAAGAATATACTTTTATCTTTCCTACATTCTCGTCTGAATCACCGGCAAGTAGATCTCCTTCGTTAATAACCTCAATATAACCGGTAATTAAAGGAAGACCATTTGAATTATAATTTGAAAGACTTTGATCAGTGCTTTGACCTAGATCAGCCATATACCTAATTGAAGAAATAGGTCTAACATAATCGTACCATCCTTTTATACCCCAAGCGGTAATAGCAACATCATGCATCACACCACCCAAAATAAAATATGACTTCACATCCCACTCTAAATTTGATAATTCATCGCCAGTGCCTTGAAATTTTTTCTCTAATAATGGATTATCGCTTATGCTATTTAACAGAACAAACCAATGACCAGGTGGGGTTTCAGAATCAGGTCCATCAGCCCAAAATTCTGCCAAAACTCTAGTATAATCTCCTCTCGGAACTATCTGTGTTTCATAAGGTTGATTTGTAACTGGATTTGAGCTATACCCCATTCCATTATCTCCTCCATTAAAATAGTCAAAAAAGGAATTATATTCTGATAAGTTTTCAGGATACGATTCATCAGGAACATTTCCAATATTATTTGGAGAAATATCCCACATTACTCCATCATCTTGCGATAAATGTGATCCCCACACTGAAACCATTGAAAAGGCGTCAATATAATCAAGATCACTCTCTAGATTATCATCGAGTTCAGGAGGTTGACCAGGATCATGGTATACATAATAATTGTTTCCATCCCTAGTGTAAGTTGTCATATCATTCTGATCTAAACCAAATGGATTCACATTCCCCCACTCAGCACCTAAGAATTCTGGAGTGTGTTCATCTAATATGTTTCCACTTTGATCAATGAATACATTTAAAGATAATGGCTGCCATCTATTAGGATTCGTAATAGATGGATTCCCACTTAAGATTGGAACAAGTGGCTCATTAACTGGTTGATAATATTGGTTTACGTAATCTACTTGTTCCATTGCACCATCCTGTAAACCATATGAGATATAGTTTTCTGCAATATAATTACCTAAAGCAATAGGATCTTCACCATTATTATCTATATCATGATTTTCTATATTATAATTTAAGAGACTCATCAAGGTATTGCATTTAGACAATATTGATTGATAGCCTGGAGATTGTGAAAACCTATGTGTTATTATTCTATATGCTGCATAACTTATTGCTGTATTATTATTCTCAACATCAGACAAGGAGTTACTAAAACCATCAAATGGCGCCTCATATCCGTAAACTAAATTTCCCATCAAATACGGAGTTCCTTCAGAATTAACTATAGACCAAGCATCATAGATAGCTGCACTAGTGTGAAATAAATTTCTAGCATGAACGGTTGGTCTTGCTAGATCATTTCTTATGGCCTCAAGTAATACTTCGTTCCATAACCTAGCTATTGAATAATTTGATTCATCATTAACACTTGAAAGTTCAATGCTGACATTAAATTCTACAACATTAGTATTACAATTATCATCTGAACCTATTATGCTTAAAGAACCTTCTGATTCAATATCCCATCTTACTTCTATTGTAGTAGTTCCTTGACCCTGAATTATTGTGCCATTTGTAACATCCCATAAAAAATTTGTAGAGCTCGTGTCACTATAGCTATATGAATATGTTTCAAGAGGAGCAACTATTTGTGTTCCTTCTATTTGTCCACTAGTTAAATATACACATGAATTATCATCAACTGTAGCGTCAGGATTATAATTGCATGAATTTGAGTCAGTACATCCTGGAATTTTATTCGCTGTATTATTATTAACTACTTGAATACCAGAACCCTCAACTATTTTTACTGTTGAATTTACATCAATATTAGTGTAAGTTTCAACTCCAGTGTTAGGCCATGTTACAGAAATAGTATTTACTAGAGTTGCATCATTAAGCCCAAAATGAATAGGTTGAAGTGATTGATGTTGGAACCCTGATCCGTTATATAGTCTAGTTTGCTGATCATCATTACTGTCTAGTATATTTATAACTGCACCAAGACCATCCCTGTTCGAGGTAGTTCCCTCCAAATGAATCTTTATCCATGCGCCCGATATATCATTATCATAATAAGTGTCTATAGCCTTGTTTTCATAAAAATCTAAGGAGGAATTAATGTTTGTAACCAATAGATCTAAATCACCATCATTGTCATAATCAAAAGAATTAACCGATCTACTATTAGTAGCTATAATTGGTTGAGCTGTAAAGATTCCAGCTTGAAATTTCCTTCCTTCGGGTGTAAAAATACTCTGAAAATATTCATTTTTCTCATCATTAAAAAATCCATTTGCTATATATAAATCTTCATATCCATCATGAGTAAAATCAGAAAAAATTGCACCCCATGCCCAATTAGTGTCATATATGTTTACGTCCTCTGACAAATTTGTGAACTGGTCCTCAGAAACGTACTCATTTACAAAAAAACTGTTTTCCTTGATGTTTGTTACTAAGAAATCTGTATCTAAATCATTATCATAATCACAGGTTGCAAGGCCCATGCCATCACGTGGATCTACTACATGATATGATTCAGCTTGATCAACAAATCCACTGCCCTCTTGATTAATTAATAGCGCATTATCCTGATCAAAATCATTGGCTATATATATATCTGGATATTCATCTTCATTTATATACATAAATATTGCAGAGAAACTATTTTTATTTAATATAACTGAGGTTAAATCAATTAATTCAAAAGTCTCATTTCCTAAATTTCTATAGAGCTTATTGTGTGAATATGAATGATAGTCTGAGAGAAAAATATCTAAACGTCCATCTAGGTCATAATCTAACCATAGAGCTCCTGCTATATAACAATCCTCACAAGAAACTTGAAAACCTGCTGATTCAGTTATATTAGTAAAGCTTCCATCCCCATTATTCTTATATAATTCACTCTGAACTGAATTTCCTAAAAATAAATCCGGATACCCATCATTATTGAAATCACCCCAAGATGCAGAAAGGCGATCGCCAAAGTAAAATCCAGAAGGAAGATCAATTTCATGATTTAAATTTTGGTTAATACCGGTTGCAGCAGTTACATCAATAAAATTACCATTATTAGTGTTTTCTAATAATCTACTATCATTATTGCCATCAGAATAATAACTGACTAAAAAGATATCTAAATCTCCATCCTGATCATAATCGGCAACCGCCACCCCATTATTATTATAATATTGATCGAGATCTGATAAAGTTGAAGCATTTCTAAATTGTTGAGAATAAATACTCAAACATAAAAAATACAATAAGAAAAATATTTTGATTTTCATGTTTTGATTACCTAATTAGAAAAATTAAAGTTTTTATTTAATCCTTCATAGAACCCATAAAATGCAGTTAAATATATTGTATAAGATTTATACTTCACAACTCATGTCCATTCCGCAACACTGAGGAGATTTTATTTTACCCTCACAAGTCGGGCAACTTGATATTTGAACTGTAGTTCCATCTTCCAATGTTAGATGACCATTTACAAGAGGTTGATTACATTTTGCACAACTTGCGTTTACAGACATACCGCAATTATTACATTTATATGTTTCCATAATCTATATTTTAGTTATTTCTATTATCGAAATCTTCATCTTCTTTTTGTTTGAATCTATTAATTATTACTATAATTAATAGCACTAAAGCTATACCCCAAATAATTAAGTTCCAATTCATACCTTAATTATTTAAGAGTTACTGCAGTGCCATAGGCTAATACCTCTGAGGCTGCCTGTGTTATAACTGAGGTCGTAAACCTAACATTTACAATGGCATCTGCACCATATTTAGCTGCATCATCCTTCATTCTTTGAAGTGCCTGTTCTCTGGCATCAGCTTGAAGTTTGGTATATTCTTCAATTTCTCCTCCAACTAAATTTTTAAATCCAGCCAGAATATCCCTTCCAATATTTCTAGTTCGAACAGTAGATCCTCTAGCTATTCCCTTTACTTCGCTAATCTCTCTATTAGGTAATGTCTCTGTAGTTGATAATATCATAATAATAATAAGTTATAAGTTGCCTGTAAATTTATGAAATTAATTCTTAGTATCAATCTTGAACATTGTAGATAACAATATGATAGGATGCCAAGCTTTTGATCTACTGCAATAAATTAAATGCTGAGTACTTTTAGGTTCAAATAGTTCATTAGAAACTCCTTTACTAATTATTTCATCTTTTGGAATTCCATTACCACCTACTCCAGTACTAATTAAATCGGAAGAATAATCAATTTTGGTAACCGGAACTTTCTTAAATCCTAATTCCTTCAAGGCAAAATATCTGTGATGTCCATCAATTATTACATGAGTTTTATGACAACACAATATGGAAGATATTATGTAGTATTCATCAAATGATTTTATGAACTTGGTTAATCTAGTTTTCTTTTTTTTAATAATTTTTTCGTGAGGATTCAATAAATCAATATCTATTGGCTCAACTCCTTTAATTATATTAGTATCAAATTCAACTGAATACATCTTTAAATATTTTTTCTAAAGATAACAAAAGTTTGAATCTCGATAATAATTTTAATTTTGTATTAGAATAATTTTAAAATAAAAAAAATGGTATCCTTAATTCTAACTATATATTTCTTAATCGTATTTATCTTCTTTATTTTCAGTCTTCAATACAGAGATAAAGTGGATAATATTTTGTCTGAACTTAAAATAAGTACATTTAATGCACTTTGGCTTTCCTATTTAGAGGGGTTGATTATTGGCGGCCTTTCTATATGGTTAATTTTATAAATTTATATTATATGAAAAAAATTATCATACTAATACTTATTGTATTCACTCAAAATATTTTTTCGCAAACTAATTACATTCCAACAGAAGAAAACTTGGAGGCAAGAAAATGGTTCCAAGAAGCTAGATTTGGATTATTTATTCATTGGGGTGTTTATAGTGTTCTTGGGGATGGAGAATGGGTTATGAACAATCAAAACATTTCTATAAATGAATACAAAAAACTCCCATCATTCTTTAATCCTGTTTATTTTGATGCTGAAGAATGGGTATTAATGGCAAAAAATGCAGGCATGAAGTATATAACCATTACAAGTCGTCATCATGATGGATTTTCTATGTTTGATTCTAAAGCATCTAACTACAATATTGTAGAAAAAACTCCTTATGGCAAAGATGTTTTAAAAATGCTTTCTAATGCTTGCAAAAAGCATGGATTAAAATTGTTTTTCTATTATTCACAGCTAGATTGGTTTAGAGATGATTACTATCCTCGTGGAAGGACTGGAAATGGTATATCAGGAAGAGGAACTGGGAATTGGGACGATTACATAGAGTTTATGAAATCTCAACTGACAGAATTATTAACAAATTACGGGGAAATTGGGGGTATTTGGTTTGATGGAGAATGGGATCAAATGGAATGGGATGGAAAAAGATTCGGAAAAAAAATGATGGATTTTAAATTAGATGAAGTTTACAGATTAATTCATGAACTACAACCACAAGCCTTAATAGGAAGCAATCATCATATAGCTCCAAATGCTGGTGAAGATTTTCAAATGTTTGAAAAGGATCTTCCAGGAAGGAGTACAAAATCATTTGCAACTTCCGAAAATGATATAGGAGATCTACCTTTAGAGGTCTGTGAAACTATAAATGGATCATGGGGATTTAACCTTAAAGACAGAAAGCATAAGTCAAAAAAAGAACTTATTCAGTATCTAATTAAATCAGCAGGATATGGAAGTAATCTTCTTCTTAATGTAGGACCTATGCCAAATGGAAGAATACAGAAAGAGCATATAAATTCATTAAAGGAAATTGGCGTCTGGATAAAAAATAACGGTGAAACTATCTACAAAACGAAAAGGGGGCCAATTGATCCATCAGATGAAATAGCCTCAACACAAAAAGGGAATAAAGTGTTTATTCATATTCTTGATTCAAATAAAGAAACATTCTTTATTGAAAATTTTAATCTCAGAATTAAAAACATTTCATACTATAAATCAACAGAAAAAGTTGATTTCATTAAAAATGAATCTGGACTGCTTCTTAAGGTGCCAAACGATAAAAAAAACCCTATAGATACTATTCTAGAATTAGAGATTCATAATTTTTAGAAAATAGTATTTATCTTTGTTTAAACTATGGTAAATGAAAATTGAACAACTATATACCAGCTGTCTAGCTCAAGGAGCATATTATATTTCTTCTGAAGGAGAGGCAGCAATTATTGATCCTTTAAGAGAAAGCCAGCCATATGTTGATAAAGCTGAAAATGACAAAGTCAAAATAAAATATGTTTTTGAAACGCACTTTCATGCTGATTTTGTTTCTGGTCATGTTGATTTAGCTAGAAAAACAAATTCTACAATAATATTTGGCCCGGGAGCTAAAACAGATTATCCATGTCATATAGCAAAAGATCAAGAGGAATTTATAGTAGGTAAAATAAAAATTAGAGCCATTCATACTCCAGGCCATACTCCTGAGTCTACAACATACTTATTAATTAATGAAGATGGTAATAATCATGCCATTTTTACTGGAGATACATTGTTTATTGGAGATGTAGGAAGACCTGATCTTGCAATTACAAATAATATAACTAAAGAAGAATTAGCAGGGAACCTATATGATTCACTCAGAAATAAAATAATGACACTAGAGGATAATGTATTAATCTATCCTGCACATGGAGCTGGTTCTGCATGTGGAAAAAATATGTCTGATGAAACATTTAGTACCTTGGGTGAACAAAGAAAATCAAACTATGCACTTAGAGATGATATGACCAAAGCGGAGTTTATTGGTGAACTATTAGAAGGTATGCCTCCGCCTCCAAGTTACTTTAGACAAAATGCACTTTTAAACAAGAATGGATACAACAATTTTGACGATGTCCTTGTCAAATCAAATAAAGCACTAACCATCGATGAATTTAAGAATCATATGGTTTCAAAAAATAGTTTAGTTATAGATGTTAGACATCAAAATGAATTCATAAAAAAACACATTCCAAATTCATTATTTGTTGGTTTAAATGGAAGTTTTGCAACCTGGGTTGGTACCATAATAAAAGATATTCATCAACCTATTATTCTAATTGTAGATAAGGGTAAAGAGGAAGAAGCTATTACCAGACTTGCAAGAGTTGGATGTGACAATTGCTTAGGGTATTTAGATGGAGGAATTTCTGCTTGGGAAAAGAGTGGTAACCCGACTTCTGATTTAGAATCTATTTCAGCAAATAATTTTGTTGAAATGCTAAAGCTCAATAAGATTAATATTTTAGATGTAAGAAAAGAATCTGAATTTGAAACTCAACACATAGAAAGTTCAATAAATTCTCCATTAGCTGAGATTCATGAAAATTTAGATCTTATTAATACTAATGAGAAATCATATGTTCATTGTGCTGGAGGATATAGATCTGTAATAGCTATATCCATTCTTAAAGCAAATGGAATTAATAATTTAATTAATATTGCAGGTGGATTTAATGAAATAAAAAAGACCAACCTAAATGAAAATTGCTATAGATCTGAATTGACTATTAGTAATTAAATTGAATTAATTATTTGATTAAAATCATTAGCATTTAGAGATGCTCCCCCAATCAATCCTCCGTCTACATCTTCTAAAGAAAAAATATCATGAGAATTTGATGGTTTTACACTTCCACCATATAAAATACTTATAGAATTTGCCAATTCTTGAGTATATCTTTCTGAAATGTTATTTCTAATCTTTAAATGCATTTCTTGAATTTGATCTAATGTTGCAGTTTCACCTGTTCCAATAGCCCAAACAGGTTCATATGCTAATATTATCCTACTCCAGACATCCTCATTCAGGTGAAATAGACTATTATTAATTTGATCATATACTATTTCAAAATGATTATTATTTTTTCTCTCCACAATCTCTTCTCCAATGCAAAAAATGATTTTCATGGATGAGGAGATTGCAGCATCAACTTTTGATTTTAGTTGATCATCAGTTTCTTTAAAATATTTTCTTCTTTCACTATGTCCCAGAATGACTGTTTCAATTCCTATGCTTTTTAACATATTTGCTGAAACTTCACCAGTAAAAGCACCACTATCAGAAAAGTGCATATTTTGTGCAATA
>CAJWCT010000020.1 GCA_913031385.1 uncultured Flavobacteriales bacterium
TAATGCCTTCAACCGATTACTGGTTTACTATAACCCTAGATATGCTATATGGAGAAGATGATACCCTGATTAAAACCTTTAAAGGTCACTTTAGCCTTAAACGATAATTATTCTATTACGAAATTGAAATAATGATTGAAGGGTTCTAGCTCAAGAGTATAGTGCCACCACTCCTTAGGATAATTTTTAAATCCATTTTTAGTCATAGCTTCAAGTAGCAAAATTCTATTAGACCTTTGCTTGTCAGTAATATTACTGAAATCTGTAGAAGACTCTGGGCCGAAGAAATCATATGGAGTTCCCATATCTAATTCTTTATTTGTTTTGTTGTTTACAATAGTTAAATCAACAGTACTTCCTCTTGAATGGCCTGATCTTTCTGCAATATATCCCATAGGAAAAAGTTGAGATTTATTAATTTTAGGATAATAAATTATTTTATTTATTGTGTCTGAAAGATCCTTAGACCAATTAATAAAATAATTTACAGACCTCTGAGGTCTATATGCATCAAAAATTTTTAAAGATAAATTTCTCTTCCTTAATTCATTCTGAACTTGGACAAGAGATTTTGCTGCATCATAACTTATTATGGCTCTATTTGACTTATAACCATCAACAATTCTTCCTGTAAAATTGTCTTTGGTAGAATATCTTAAATCAGTTTGAATAGTCTTATCAATATCATTAATATATATAAAGCCACTTGGCAAATCACTACAACTACAAATGAAAAATAATAAAATTATATAGATGCTTCTTAATATCATTAATACAAATATATATATAAAATTAATTGACTATTTTTGTACAAATTTTGATCTATGCAGCGCACGCTATTAATTACTTTCCTACTGCTTTTTTTCTTTAATTTTTCATTATCTCAGTCAGAAAAGAAAGAAATATTTGTAAAATATACAGATAATACAATTACAGCTGATGGCATCCTGGATGAGCCAGACTGGGCTTTAGCTAGAACAGCATCAGGTTTCTACGAATACTTTCCAGATTATTCTGCAGATTCAAAAAATCCAGCTGAAATAAAATTAATGCATGACGAAGATTTTTTATATGTTGGAATTAAAGTAATGGCCAATCCTAAAGAATTGAAAGTCAACTCCTTAAAAAGAGATTTTCAAGCCCCTAGCTCAGACAATATAACCATGATTTTTGACACTTTTAATGATGCAACCAATGCGTTTGTAATTGGAAGTAACCACATAGGAGTTCAAAGAGATATGTTAATGTTCAATGGTGGAGTAGATATAAGAAATTCTTGGGATATGACCTGGGATGTTAAATGGATGTGTGAATCAAAAATCTATGACAATTATTATATAACTGAATGGAAAATTCCATTTAACGTATTTAAATACAGAGAAGGAGAAACGAAATGGAGGGTTGGTGCCTACCAAAGAAACACAAAGAATAAGGCTTGGAATCTTTGGCATCAAGTACCAAAAAATCAAGAATTTTCAAATTTAGCTTTTATGGGTGATATGTACTTTGAAAAACCCTTAGGAAAATCGAAAGCTAAAAAATCTATAATTCCATATATAAATGGTATCACTTATAATGATTATGAAGAAAATATATCTGGAAATGATTTAGAATTTGGAGGAGATGCAAAACTAACTATAGACAATTCATTGACGTTAGACCTTACTCTTAATCCTGATTTTTCACAGGTAGAAGTTGATCAACAAATAACCAATTTAAGTAGATATGAAGTCTCATTGCCAGAGAAAAGACAATTTTTTATTGAGAACAGCGATCTATTTGCAAGCTTTGGAGATAAAAGAGATGCAAATCCTTTTTTCTCAAGAAGGATAGGTATTGCAAAAGATTTGGATGGAAATAATATTCAAAATAAAATACTTGCTGGACTAAGGCTAAGTGGAAAAATAAATAGTGATTTTAGAATAGGAATATTAAATATGCAAACTGAAGAAGATCTAGATAATGAAATAGCAGCAACAAATAATGCTATTGTAGCACTTCAACATAAGGTATTTAATAGATCCAATATTAGCTTTATGTTTATCAATAGGCAAGCAACAAAAGATTACGAATTTTTGGGTGAAAATGAAGAATACAATAGAGTACTTGGAATAGATTATAATCTTGCATCAAAAGATAGCAAATGGACGGGAAAATATTATTTTCATAAATCTTTCTCCCCTTCTGAAAATAATAAAGATTTTTCAATGGGAATAAAGACTAGCTATAATTCAAAAAACCTAACTTTTAGAGTAAGTGGACTATATGTGGGAGATAATTATAGATCTGATTTAGGTTTTATAAAAAGAACAGGAATTTTAAAACTAAATCCAAATATAGGATATAAATTTTGGCCAGAAAATAAAAAATTACAAAGCCATGGGATCGAAGTAACTCCAGTAATAATTTGGAGGCCTGAATTAAATTATCAACTCTCAGACTATTTTATTATTTCAAGATGGGAGGGGCAATTCAATAGTGGAGATAGTTTTAATTTAACAATGAGAAATCAATATACTTATTTGTATGATGATTTTGATCCTACTAGAAGTGAAAATAGTATTCCTCTACCAGCAAATAGTGAATATCATTATACAAATTTTGAATTAGAGTATAATAATTATTTTTCATCAAATGAATTTACATACAGAGTTGAACAATCATTTGGTAAATTTTATAATGGGTCTGAACTTTCTACAGAATTAATGTTTTCTTATAGAATCCAACCAAAATTTACTAGTTCAATAGAAATTAATTATGATAGAATCAAACTGCCAGATCCTTATCCAAGTGCTGATATAATTTTAATTGCTCCAAGATTTGAATTCACATTTACAAAAAATTTATATTGGGCAACACTTGTACAATATAGTAATCAAAGAGAAAATTTAAGTTTAAACACAAGATTACAATGGCGATTTGCTCCACTGTCTGATCTATTCCTAGTATATAATGACAATTATTATACTGAAGACAGGGATCATAGTATATTTATTCCAAGAGTTAAAAACAGATCCCTAAATCTAAAGCTAACTTATTGGCTTGATTTCTAGAAAATGAAAAAATATTCAATATTATTATTGCTAGTATTTTCCTGTAATATTAATCAGGAAAATTTTGAATTAAGTGGAAAAATTCATGGTCTTGAAAATGGTACAATTTACTTAATAGAATCAAATAATAATGACGAAGAAATTATTCTAGATTCAACTGGAATTGACTACTCATCCTCATTCTTGTTAAAGAGCTATATTAAAGAACCTCAAATTTTAACGTTAAGATTCGGAGAATCCAATGTTAATGAAATAGAATTTTTTGCTGAAACTGGTAAAATGAGGTTAAATACAAGCAATAAAAGATTTCAGTTTGATGCAAAATTTCTTGGTTCTAAACAACAATCAAATCTAGATGAATTTAATTCATATCTGATAAAATTTGAAGAAGAAGATATAGATTTATTAGATCATCAAATTCAAGAGTCAATAAAAGGTAATCAAAAAGAAATTGACTCTATTTCAATACTAAGAGAAAAAAATTATAAAAGAAAAATACTGTTTATTATAAACTATATAACAAATAAAAAAGAAGAAATAATTTCTCCTTACCTAGCATTAAAGTACAACCAAGAGATTCAGTCAGATTATTTAACTAAAATTTACAATTCTTATAATAAAGAAATTTCTGATTCAAAATATGGTATAGAATTGAAGAAAATTTTAGAGAAGTAATATATCGAAAACTATTTTCTATTGTAGTCATCCTTAAGCCTTACAATATCATTTTCATCAGAAGGATTATCTATATCAATGTGTTGCCATATTTCAGCTACAACTCCAATATTATCTAATCCAATGAGCCTATGCCTTTCCTGAGTATCAAAAGTAATTACATCACCCATCTTATGAATATCCATTGGATTTTCAATATCATTTTTTGATCTTATCACACCCACAGAACCTCTATAAATTTTCCAAATCTCTTTTCTTCTAAAATGATATTGCCATGACAACCTACTGTTAGGATCAACAATAAGAATTTTTGGGCTTAATCTTGTATCGTTAGAAAGATTAATATTTATGTCATTAAAAAAAGTAGACATGAATAATGATGTCTGCTTCTCATCAATCACTAGAAATCCTCCCCAAGGCCTATCAAAATCAAAGTCTATAACTTTAAATCCTAATGTGTCTATTTCTTCTTTTATCTTGCTATATATACCTATATTATCTTTCAACTACCAGAATATTTTACAAAATTTCTTGGGGTTTCATAAAGTGTAATTTCCAAACTTAAGTTTGAATCTAATTCTGCTTTAATTTTATTATATATAAAAATACAAATATTCTCAGCCGTAGGATTTATTGATTTAAATTCTTTTACATCTAAATTTAGATTTTTATGATCTAAATTATCTTCTACTTCTTCTTTAATAATTCTTTTTAATAATGTCATATCAATAACATATCCAGTATCAGAATCAATTTCACCTGTCACACTTACAATTAACTCATAATTATGTCCATGGAAATTTGGATTATTACACTTTCCAAAGACTTGATCATTCTTCTCCTTTGACCACTTATTATTAAAAAGCCTATGAGCTGCATTAAAATGTGCTTTTCTACTAACTGTTAACTTCATTTAAAATTTTTTAACTGATCGTAATAATCGTTTATAATTATTTTAAACCATTCAGTATAATTATCAGGTCTTATTTTTATATCATCTTTTATATTATCTAAACTCAACCATTTCCACTCGTCTACTTCATCAGGATTTATTTTAACATTACCGTTGTATTTTCCAACCAATATGTAATCTAATTCATGTTCGATTAAACCATTATCAAATCCAATATTATATATGAATGAACCTATCTCATTTAGTTCAACACAGAAACCCATTTCATCTAAAAGTCTTCTTTTACCGGCACTAGTATTAGATTCCTTATCCCTTTGATGACTGCAACAAGTATTTGTCCATAATCCAGGTGAATGATACTTGTTTTTATTTCTTTTTTGAAGCATTAATTCGTTTTTGTCATTAAAAATAAAAATTGAAAAAGCTCGATGCAAAGCTCCTTTTTTGTGAGCTTCCATTTTTGGCATTAAACCTATTTTTTTGTCATTTTTATCGACAAGAATAACAAAATTATCAATCATAATATGACAAAAATACCAAAGAAAGTTTAATAACCAATACGCTAAGCTTTTCCTGCTGGACCAAAATTTAGTTGAACATTAGGGTTCTCATAATCCTTTATAGATCCAAAATTCTCTTCAAATCTATCAATATTATCATTTAAGGCTTTTGATAATTTTTTTGCATGTTGAGGGGTAATAATAATTCTAGACTTTACTTTATTTTTGGCAGTACCTGGCATTATAGAAATAAAATCAATTACAAATTCTGAAACTGAATGGTTTATAATTGCAAGATTAGAATAGATTCCTTCAGAAACCTTTTCATCAATTTCAATATTGATTTTTTGCTTTGAATTTTTTTTCTCTGGACTCATAATTTTTTTATTAATTAGTATTAACTTCTTCTTCAGATTCAAGTTTTGAATCAATTAATTCATTATATGCTTCATTTGAACCTACTAATATATCATCATATTTTCTAAGACCTGTACCTGCAGGAATTTTATGACCTACAATTACATTTTCCTTAAGTCCATCGAGATTGTCAACTCTAGCATTTACAGCAGATTCATTAAGTACTTTTGTTGTTTCTTGGAATGATGCAGCTGAAATAAAAGATTTTGTTTGAAGTGAAGCTTTTGTAATACCTTGTAAAATAGGTGCTGCAGTTGCTGGTTTAGCGTCTCTTGCAAGAAGCTCCTTTTTATCTTCTCTTTTTAGTATTGAATTCTCATCTCTAAATTCTCTACTAGATATTATTTGGCCTACTTTATAATTCTCTGAATCACCCGAATCCTCGACTAATTTTTTACCATATATAATGTCATTTTCATCAATAAAGTCAGATTTATGAACTAATTGATCTTCTAAGAAAACAGTATCACCTGAATCTTGAATTTTTACTTTTCGCATCATTTGCCTTACAACTACCTCAAAGTGCTTATCATTAATTTTTACACCTTGGAGCCTATATACTTCCTGAACTTCATTTACTAAATATTGTTGAACAGCAGAAGGTCCCTTAATATTTAATATATCATTTGGAGTTATAGATCCTTCAGACATAGGTGTTCCAGCTTTTACATAATCATTTTCTTGTACAAGGATTTGATTAGAGAGCTTAATCAGATATTTTCTTATTTCACCAGTTTTAGATTCAATAATAATTTCTCTATTACCACGCTTAATTTTTCCAAATGAAACAACACCATCAACTGCGCTAACTACAGCAGGATTAGATGGATTTCTAGCTTCAAACAATTCTGTTACTCTAGGAAGACCTCCCGTAATATCACCTGTTTTAGCAGATTTTCTAGGTATCTTAACTAATATTTTTCCAAGGTTTATTGATTCGTTGTCGTCTACCATCAAATGAGCTCCAACAGGTAAATTATAAGATCTAATTATTTCATCTTTTTTGTTTTTTACATGAATTGTTGGTATTATTTTTTTATTTCTAGATTCAATTATTACTTTTTCTTGAAAACCAGTTTGTTCATCAATCTCAACTTCATATGTTATACTCTGTTCAATATTTTCATACTGAATCTTACCAGAAAAATCAGCAATAATTACTCCATTGTAAGGATCCCATTGACATATTAATGTATCCTTTTTAATTTTTTGTCTATTCTTAATAAATATGGTAGAACCATAAGGAATGTTATTATTAGTTAAAACTAGTCCCGTAGCAATATCAATTATCTTTAATTCCGATGATCTTGAAACCACAATATTAATATTATTGCCTTCACTATCAGTTCCCTTAACTGTCTTTAAATCTTCTATTTCAGCTTTACCGTTATATCTAGAAATAAGACTATTTTCCTCAGATATATTTCCAGCTATACCCCCAACATGGAATGTTCTTAGGGTCAGCTGTGTTCCTGGTTCACCAATTGACTGTGCAGCAACTACACCAACAGCTTCTCCAATTTGCACCATTTTTCCT
Organism: uncultured Flavobacteriales bacterium; assembly: GCA_913031385.1. Classification (GTDB taxonomy): domain Bacteria; phylum Bacteroidota; class Bacteroidia; order Flavobacteriales; family Flavobacteriaceae. The sequence continues at coordinate 7,096 of CAJWCT010000020.1, forward strand.
GTTGCCAAATTTCTTCCATAACATTTTGCACATATTCCTTTTTTAGATTCACAAGTCAAAGCAGATCTAACTTCAATATTATCAATTGTAGAATTTTCTATTACAGTAGCAATTTCATCACTTATAAGATCACCTGAAGGTACAATTAAGTCAGAATTTATTGGATTATAGATGTCATGTAACGCTGTTCTACCTACAATTCTTTCTTCTAATTTTTCTACTACTTCCTCATTCTTTTTTAAAGGAGCTACATTAATACCCCTTAAGGTTCCACAATCATCTTTTGTAATTATAACATCTTGAGAAACATCAACAAGCCTACGAGTTAGATATCCAGCATCTGCTGTTTTTAATGCAGTATCTGCAAGACCTTTTCTAGCGCCGTGCGTTGATATAAAATATTCTAAAATTGACAAACCTTCTTTAAAATTTGACAATATTGGATTTTCAATAATTTCACCTCCGCCAGCAGTTGATTTTTTTGGTTTTGCCATAAGACCTCTCATTCCTGAAAGCTGTCTAATTTGTTCTTTAGACCCTCTAGCTCCTGAATCTAACATCATATATACAGAATTAAATCCTTGCTGATCTTCTCTAATTCTCTTCATAGAGAGCTCAGTTAATTCTGCATTTGTTGAAGTCCATATATCAATAACCTGATTATATCTCTCATTGTTTGTAATTAAACCCATATTATAGTTAGCTCTAATTCCATCAACCTGTTTATTTGCTTTATTGATCATCTCATATTTCTCATTAGGAATAATTATATCTCCCAAACTAAATGATAAGCCTCCTTCAAATGCAAATTTATAACCAAGTGTTTTAATATCATCTAAAAATACTGCTGTTTCAGGGACATTAGTTTCTTTCAAAATTCTTCCAATAATATCTCTTAATGATTTTTTTGTTAATACTTCATTTATATATCCCGCTTTTTCTGGTACTTTTTCATTAAATAAAACCCTACCAACAGTTGTTTCAATAATTTTATTGACAAGTTCTGTTTTATCATCATTATAATCAATTGTCCTTACTTTTATAGAAGCATTTAAGTCTATTTTTCTTTCATTATATGCAATAATTACCTCATCTGGTGAATAAAAAGTTAAACCTTCGCCAATTACATTAACTTCTTTATCTGATATTTTTAGTTTTGTCATATAATATAAACCTAAAACCATATCTTGGGATGGAACAGTAATTGGAGAACCATTAGCAGGATTCAAAATATTATGAGATGCTAACATTAAGAGTTGAGCTTCAAGAATTGCTTCTGGCCCAAGCGGGAGGTGCACTGCCATCTGATCTCCATCAAAATCAGCATTAAATGCTGTACATACTAGCGGATGCAATTGTATAGCTTTACCTTCAATTAATTTTGGCTGAAATGCTTGTATTCCCAATCTGTGTAATGTAGGTGCCCTATTTAATAATACAGGGTGCCCCTTTAAAACATTTTCCAGAATATCCCAAACAACTGGATCTCTTCTATCAATAATTTTTCTTGCAGATTTTACAGTTTTTACTATTCCTCTTTCCATTAACTTTCTAATAATAAAAGGCTTATATAGTTCTGCAGCCATATCCTTAGGGAGTCCACATTCAAATAATTTTAAATCAGGTCCAACAACAATAACTGACCTTCCAGAATAATCAACACGTTTGCCTAATAAATTTTGCCTGAATCTACCTTGCTTTCCTTTCAATGAATCTGAAAGTGATTTTAATGGTCTATTTGACTCAGTTTTTACAGCAGATGATTTCCTTGTATTATCAAATAAAGAATCAACTGATTCTTGAAGCATTCTCTTTTCATTTCTCAAAATAACTTCAGGGGCCTTAATCTCAATTAATCTTTTTAATCTATTATTCCTTATGATTACTCTTCTATAAAGATCATTTAAATCTGAGGTGGCAAATCTACCTCCATCAAGTGGAACTAATGGCCTTAGTTCTGGGGGAATTACTGGAACAGCCTTCATTATCATCCACTCAGGCAAATTCTCTCTATTTAGATTCCCTTCTTTAAATGATTCAACTACTTGAAGTCTCTTTAATGCTTCAGTCTTTCTTTGTTTAGAAGTTTCATTATTTGCCTTATCTCTTAATTCGTAAGAAAGCTCAAGCAAATCAATTCTTGAAAGTAGATCAATGAGACACTCTGCTCCCATTTTTGCAATAAATTTTTCTGGATCCTCATCATCTAAATACATGTTTTCTGGAGGTAATGTCTCCAAAATATTTAAATACTCTTCTTCTGTTAAAAAATCCATCTTACTAACAGGCTCTCCTTCAACATTTACAGCAATACCAGGTTGAATAACCACATACCTCTCATAATATATAATCATATCTAATTTCTTAGAAGGCAATCCAAGTAGATAACCTATCTTATTAGGAAGTGATCTAAAATACCAGATATGGGCTACAGGAACAACAAGATTTATATGACCAACTCGATCTCTTCTTACCTTTTTCTCAGTAACTTCAACACCACATCTATCACAAACTATTCCTTTATATCTTATTCTTTTATATTTTCCACATGCACATTCAAAATCCTTAACAGGTCCGAAAATTCTTTCACAAAATAGACCATCTCTTTCAGGCTTATGTGTCCTATAATTTATAGTTTCTGGTTTCAAAACCTCTCCCCTTGAAGCAGCTAGAATTGACTCAGGTGATCCAAGTCCTATAGAAATCTTATTAAATTTCAAAGCTTTTTTGTCTTGTTTTCTTGCCATAATAAATGAATGATAATTATTATTAATAACTTATTCTTCTAATCTTATATCTAATCCTAGTCCCTTAAGCTCATGCATTAATACATTAAATGATTCTGGCAGTCCAGGATTTGGCATAGAATCACCCTTAACTATAGATTCATAAGTTTTAGCTCTTCCTACAACATCATCAGATTTAACTGTTAATATTTCTCTTAAAGTACTTGATGCTCCATATGCTTCTAATGCCCATACTTCCATCTCTCCAAATCTCTGTCCACCAAATTGTGCTTTACCTCCTAGTGGTTGTTGAGTGATAAGAGAATATGGCCCAATTGATCTTGAATGCATCTTATCATCAACCATATGCCCTAGTTTTAACATATATATAACTCCAACAGTAGCTGCTTGATCAAATTTTTTCCCAGTTCCACCATCATATAAATAAGTGTGACCAAATTTAGGTACACCAGCCTTACTGGTGATTTCATTAATTTCATCTAATGAAGCTCCATCAAAAATTGGAGTTGAATACTTCTTATCAAGATTCTTTCCTGCCCATCCTAGAACTGTTTCGTAAATCTGACCTATATTCATTCTTGAAGGAACTCCAAGTGGATTTAAAACAATATCTACAGGGGTTCCATCTTCTAAGAATGGCATATCTTCTTCTCTTACAATTTTAGCTACAATACCTTTGTTTCCATGTCTCCCTGCCATTTTATCTCCAACCTTTAATTTTCTCTTCTTGGCTATATATACCTTAGCTAATTTTATAATTCCTGGTGGTAATTCATCCCCAACAGAAATTGTAAATTTTTCTCTTCTCAATGATCCTTGAAGATCATTTTCTTTAATCTTATAATTATGGATAATATGAGAGACAGTAGTATTTGTTTTAGCATCTCCAGACCATTTTCCTGCAACTAAATGAGCGTAATCATCAGCAGTATTTAACATCTTTAATGTAAATTTCTTTCCCTTAGGAAAGATTTCTTCTCCTAAATCATTGAATATCCCTTGTGATGTTTTCCCAGATAGTACTTTAAATAATTTTTTAACTAAAACTTTTCTTAAGTCTTCAAATTTTTCATCATAAATCTTCTCTAATTCTTTTATATCATCTTTATCTTGTAGTCTTTTTCTTTTATCTTTTATTGCCCTTGCAAAAAGTTTCTTGTCAATTACTATACCATTTAATGAAGGTGGTGCTTTTAAAGAAGCATCTTTAACATCTCCTGCTTTATCTCCAAATATTGCTCTAAGGAGTTTTTCCTCTGGGGTAGGATCACTTTCACCTTTTGGAGTAATTTTTCCAATTAATATATCTCCAGGCTTAATTTCAGCTCCAATCCTAATCATACCATTTTCATCCAAATCTTTGGTGGCTTCTTCAGATACATTTGGTATATCATTAGTTAACTCTTCATTTCCTAATTTTGTGTCTCTTACTTCAATTGAATATTCATCAATATGAATTGATGTAAAAATATCATCTCTTACAACTTTTTCTGAAATAACAATTGCATCTTCAAAATTATACCCTTTCCATGGCATAAATGCAACTTTAATATTTCTACCCAAAGCTAATTCTCCATCATTTGTAGCATAACCTTCACATAAAACTTGACCTTTAACTACCTTATCACCTTTAGAAACAATCGGTTTAAGATTAACACAGGTTCCCTGATTTGTTTTCTTAAATTTTGTTAGATTATATGTTATAGTTCCTGAATCAAAACTTGTCAACATTTGCTCTTGATTTCTACTATAGGTTATAATAATTTTATCAGAATCAACATAATCAACTCTCCCATTATCTTCTGCATTAATAAGAATCCTTGAGTCTGATGCTACTTGTCTTTCAAGACCAGTACCAACTATTGGTGATTCTGGCAAAAGTAATGGAACTGCTTGCCTCATCATATTTGATCCCATTAATGCTCTATTGGCATCATCATGTTCTAAAAAAGGTATTAAAGAAGCGGATATGGAAGCAATTTGATTTGGAGCTACATCGGTATAATGAACTTTATTAGATTCGATTGCAGGAAAATCACCTTCCATTCTTGCAATTATCATGTCATCAACAATCTTACCTTTTTTATCAATCTGAACATTTGATTGTGCAATCAACTTCTCTTCTTCTTCTTCAGCACTTAAATAAATAGGTTCTGATTTTATATCAACTTTTCTATTATTAACCTTTCTGTAAGGAGTTTCAATGAATCCCATGCCATTGATCTTAGCAAATACACTAAGTGAAGAGATTAATCCAATATTAGGTCCTTCTGGTGTTTCAATTGGACAAAGTCTTCCATAATGTGTGTAATGAACGTCTCTAACTTCAAAACCAGCTCGTTCCCTAGAAAGACCTCCTGGTCCTAATGCAGATAATCTTCTCTTATGAGTAATCTCTGCTAATGGATTAGTTTGATCCATAAACTGAGACAATTGATTTGTTCCAAAAAATGTATTTATAACAGAGGAAAGAGTTTTTGCATTTATCAGATCTATTGGAGTAAAGACCTCATTATCTCTTACATTCATTCTTTCCCTTATAGTTCTTGCCATTCTTGCTAATCCAACACCAAACTGAGTAGATAATTGTTCTCCTACAGTTCTTACTCTTCTATTAGATAAATGATCTATATCATCTATCTCAGCCTTAGAATTTATTAATTCAATCAAATACTTTATTATTGTTATGATATCCTCAGTAGTTAAAACTTGATTGTCCATGCCAATATCAAGTCCTAATTTTTTGTTCATTCTATATCGACCAACCTCGCCTAATTTATATCTTTGATCACTAAAAAATAACTTATCAATAATTCCTCTAGCTGTTTCTTCATCTGGAGGCTCAGCATTTCTCAGTTGTCTGTAAATATGTTCAACTGCTTCTTTTTCTGAATTTGTAGGATCTTTTTGGAGAGTATTGTGAATAATTGCATATTCACCTTTTTGATTACTCTCCTTGTGAATTAAAACTGTCTTAATTTCAGCTTCTATAATTTGTTGAACATTTTCCTTGTCAATTTCAGTGTCTCTATCAAGTAAAACTTCATTCCTTTCAATTGAAACAACCTCTCCAGTATCTTCATCTACAAAATCCTCATGCCAAGTATTTAAAACACGGGCAGCTAATTTTCTGCCATAATACTTTTTTAAATTATTTTTAGAAACCTTGATTTCTTCAGCTAAATCAAATATTTCGAGAATATCCTTATCTCTTTCATATCCTATTGCCCTAAATAAGGTAGTTACAGGTAATTTTTTCTTTCTATCAATATATGCGTACATGACGCTGTTTATGTCTGTAGCAAATTCAATCCATGATCCTTTAAATGGAATTACACGAGCAGAGTATAATTTAGTTCCATTTGCATGAAATGATTGTCCAAAAAATACACCAGGGGATCTATGTAATTGTGAAACAACAACCCTTTCAGCACCATTTATACAAAATGTCCCACTTGGTGTCATGTAAGGAATAGTACCCAAGTACACATCTTGAACAATTGTTTCAAAATCTTCATGTTCCGGATCAGTACAATACAATTTTAATCTTGCCTTTAATGGTACACTATAAGTTAAGCCTCTTTCAATACATTCTTGAAGATTATATCTAGGAGGATCAACAAAATAATCTATAAATTCTAACACAAATTGATTTCTAGTATCAGAAATTGGAAAATTATCCATAAAGGTATTATATAAACCTTCATTTTCTCTTTCCTCAGACTTAGTTTCTAATTGAAAAAAGTCTTTAAATGATTTAATCTGAATATCTAAGAAGTCAGGATAATTAATTGAGTTTTTTATTGATGAAAAATTAACTCTTTCTGCTCTTTTTGATGACATCTATTTATATAAGTTTAAATTTTAAAATATGTTACGTTTATCTTTAAGCACGAATAGGCATAGATGTTAAGATAAATTCTTAACATCTATGCCTATGAACTTTTATATGTTGAACTTATTTAAGTTCAACCTCAGCACCAGCTTCTTCTAATGATTTTTTCATTCCTTCAGCTTCATCCTTGCCAACAGCTTCCTTTACAGTCTTAGGTGCTCCATCTACTAATTCCTTAGCATCTTTTAAACCTAAACCAGTTAGTTCTTTAACCAGTTTAACTACAGCAAGCTTTGAACCTCCAGCTGCTTTAAGAATCACATCAAATTCTGATTTGCCTTCATCTCCAGCAGCAGCATCACCTGCAGCTGCTCCACCAGTAGGAGCTGCTACAGCCGTTGCGGCTGGTTCTATTCCGTATTCATCTTTTAAAATATCAGCTAATTCACTTACCTCTTTTACTGATAAGTTAACTAACTTTTCTGCGAATGTTTTTAAATTTGCCATTTTTCTATTTTTATGTAATTTTTGTTAATATTTAATTTTCTTCCTTATTCGTTTCTTCAGAGTCATCCTCAGTAGGTGCTACCTCAGTAGAAGCCTCCTCAGTAGGTGCCTCGGTAGAAGCCTGCTTATCAGATGATTTTTCTTCTCTATTAGACAGAGTCTGAATAATTCCTGATAATTTGCTACTACTAGATTTTAATGCTGAAATAATATTTCTTACTGGTGATTGTAATAATATAACTATTTCTCCAATAATCTCTTCTTTTGATTTTATTGAGGATAAAAGTTCTAATTGCTCATCACCTAAGTATATGTCATTTTCAATAATTGCACCCTTTAAAATAGGTCTTTCAGATTTCTTTCTAAAATCTTTAATAACCTTTGCTGGAGCATTTCCAACATCAGATAACATTATTGAAGTATTTCCTTTAAGAGTTTCTAAAAGATCGCCAAAATCTTTATCCGAAGCTGTCATTGCTTGTTCAAGAAGTGTATTCTTCATTACTTCAAGTTTAACTCCTGATTTAAAGCATAGTCTTCTTAAATTAGATGTTTCTATAGAATTAAGTCCAGAAATATCCGTCAAATAAATAATCCCATTTTGAGATAACACATCTTTTATCTCAGTAATTGCTTTAGATTTTTCTTCTCTTGTCATAATTCAATTCTAAATTTTTGGGTCTATTGCTAAACTTGGACTCATAGTTGAAGAAATATAAATACTCTTCAAATAAGTTCCCTTGGATGAATTTGGCTTAAGCTTAATTATTGTTTGAATTAATTCATTGGCATTTCCAGCTATTTTATCAGCAGCAAAAGAAACTTTCCCAACAGCAGCATGAATAATTCCAGCTTTATCAACCTTAAAATCTATTTTACCTGATTTAACATCGGAAACAGCCTTACCAATATCCATAGTTACAGTTCCAGTTTTTGGGTTTGGCATTAAGCCTCTTGGGCCTAATACACGACCCAATGGGCCCAACTTACCCATAACACTAGGCATTGTAACTATAACATCTACATCAGTCCATCCCTTTTTTATTTTCTCTAGATACTCATTTAAACCTACGTAATCCGCGCCTGCTTTTTTTGCTTCATCTTCCTTATCTGGTGTAACCAAAGCTAAAACTTTCACATCTTTACCTGTACCATGAGGCAAAGAAACAACTCCTCTAATCATTTCATTAGCTTTTTTGGGATCAACTCCTAACCTAATAGCTAAATCTACTGAACTATCAAATTTTGTAGTAGTTATATCCTTTAATAGGGTACATGCCTCTTCTAATGAATATAGTTCACTATTATCAATTTTTTCAATTACAGATTTTCTGTTTTTTGTTAATTTGCTCATTCTAAATTCAAATTATTTAGGTGGTTGCCCTCCTTTAACATTTATTCCCATTGATCTTGCAGTACCAGCAATCATTTTCATTCCTGATTTAACGGTAAATGCATTTAAATCTACCATTTTATCCTCAGCAATTTTCTTTATCTGATCCCAAGATACTTTTGAAACTTTATTAATATTAGGCTCTCCAGATCCTTTTTTTACTTTTGCAGCTTCCTTTAATTGAACTGCTGCAGGTGGAGTTTTTATTACAAACTCAAAAGATTTATCCTTATAAATAGTAATAACTACAGGTAATATCTTTCCAGGCTTATCCTGAGTTCTTGAATTAAATTGCTTACAAAATTCCATGATGTTGACACCAGCTGCTCCTAAGGCAGGACCTACAGGAGGAGAAGGATTAGCAACACCACCTCTAACTTGTAACTTGATAACTTTACCTATTTCTTTTGGCATAATATTAATTAAGTTTTTATGATTTTAAATTTGAAAGCAATAAAATCATAAGTCTCTGTAACATTTATTTTTATAACTTTTCAACTTGCATATAGCTCAATTCCAAAGGAGTTTTTCTCCCAAAAATTCTAACCATTACTTCAAGTTTTCTTTTTTCTTCATTTATTTTTTCAATTGTTGCATCAAATCCATTAAATGGTCCATCAATAACTTTAACATTTTCACCATGAGTGAATGGAATAATAATATTTGATTCATCCTGAAGAGACAATTCATCTACTTTTCCTAGCATTCTATTTACTTCAGCCTGTCTCATAGGAATAGGCTCTCCACCCTTAGTTTCTCCTAAAAAACCTATAACATTTGTTATAGATTTGATTATATGTGGAATTTCTCCAGACAGATTGGCTTTAATCATGATATAACCAGGAAAATATGTTTTATCTTTTGTAACCTTCTTTCCGTTTCTTATTTGGACAACTTTTTCTTGTGGAACAAGAATTTCCTCTACAAAACTATTCATACCTAATCTAGAAATTTCATTTTCAATATAGGTTTTAATCTTGTTTTCTTGGCCACTAACAGCTCTAACAACATACCACTTATTTTCTGAATTGTTCTCTGCCATTGATATTAATTTATCAAATTAAAATATTCCTTAATTATCCTACTGAAAACACTATCTAATCCCCATATAATCAAAGAAAAAATTATTGAAAAAACTCCAACTAATACTGTTAGTTCTAAACCTTCATTAAAGCTTGGCCAACTAACGTGATTTTTTAGTTCTCCGTATGATTCTTTAAAATATTTTAAAATTCCTAACATGTTATTTTTTCTTGCACGGGTTGAGAGACTCGAACTCCCGACACCTGGTTTTGGAGACCAGTGCTCTACCAACTGAGCTAAACCCGTAAACATAAATCAAGGTATTTCGTTAGTAAAACAAAATACCTTAACATTAAATATTTATGGATTTTATTATTCTACGATCTCAGTTACCTGTCCAGCACCAACTGTTCTACCACCTTCACGAATAGCAAAACGTAATCCAACACTCATTGCAATTGACTCAATTAATTCAACATTAATTGTTAAATTATCTCCGGGCATAACCATCTCAACACCAGATGGTAATTCAATTGTTCCTGTAACATCAGTTGTTCTGACATAAAACTGAGGCCTGTAGTTGTTATGAAATGGAGTATGTCTTCCTCCTTCTTCTTTCTTTAAAATATAAACTTCCGCCTTAAATTTCTTATGTGGAGTAACAGATCCTTGCTTACAAATCACCATTCCTCTTCTAATATCAGTTTTTTCAATACCTCTTAACAAAATACCAACATTATCACCAGCTTCACCTCTATCTAATATCTTTCTAAACATTTCAACACCAGTAACAGTAGAAGTTAATTTCTCTGCTCCCATACCAATGATATCAACTGAATCACTAGTATTTGCAACACCTGTTTCAATTCTACCAGTTGCTACAGTACCTCTACCTGTAATTGAGAAAACATCCTCAATAGGCATTAAGAAAGGCTTCTCAACATCACGCTTAGGTAATTCAATCCATGTATCAACATTTTTCATTAATTCCATAAGTGAATCAACCCATTTTTGCTCACCATTTAGAGCTCCTAATGCAGACCCAGCTATAACAGGAGTATTATCTCCATCATATTCATAGAATGTTAATAATTCACGAATTTCCATTTCAACTAGTTCTAATAACTCTTCGTCATCAACCATATCAACTTTATTCATAAATACAACAATTCTAGGAATACCAACCTGACGACCTAAAAGGATGTGCTCACGTGTTTGTGGCATTGGACCATCTGTTGCAGCAACAACAAGAATAGCTCCATCCATTTGGGCAGCACCAGTAACCATATTCTTTACATAGTCGGCGTGACCAGGACAATCAACGTGTGCATAATGACGATTTTCTGTCGCATACTCAACGTGAGCTGTGTTAATTGTAATACCTCTTTCTTTTTCTTCAGGTGCATTATCAATTGAATCAAATTCTCTTTTCTCTGATAAACCAGCATTTGCCAATACAGAAGTAATAGCAGCAGTAAGTGTAGTTTTTCCATGATCTACGTGTCCAATTGTACCTATATTTAGGTGCGGTTTCGAACGATCAAAATTTTCCTTTGCCATAGTATAGTTTTTTTATTGCTTTTAAAATGAGCGCAAATATAATTTTTTATGGTTAATTAAGCAACTAAATTGCTGTTTTTTTTTCAGGGAAGTAAAATCAGTAGAAATTTATTGTATTATTCTACCTACTATCCCAATATGCAATTGCAATAAAAAGTAGCTGAAATGGGGCCCGAATAATAGCCATATTTTTATCAAAATTTTAAATATAATTTATAGAACAGGTATTCCATTAGATACCGTAATTGGAGCTACTCCGTAAACTTCTGTTGTGAAATTCACTAAGTTTGGATGAGCAACAACTCCTTTCCAGAGTTCAGAATCTAAATATGTGTCAACAGATTCTTTACTTTTAAAATAGTATACACCACCGAAAACTCCAGCATCTACATTTCCAATAAAAGTCTTTCCAATAAGACCATCAACATTCTCTGGTTTAAAATTTGGCGAAACATCAGATCCAAGCTTTGCATGATCTTCAAGACTCATGTCCTGTAATTCGTAATTTACTAGAAGAACCATCATACCTTCAGCATCTGATGGATTATCGGATGTTTTACGGCAACATGCAAGACCATTTGAAACTTCAGAAATTGGAGCTACTCCGTAAACTTCTGTTGTGAAATTCACTAAGTTTGGATGAGCA
>CAJWCT010000021.1 GCA_913031385.1 uncultured Flavobacteriales bacterium
CTACAAATTTTATAGATAGATTTTTAATTACTTCTAATGCATATTCTATTGATACAGTACTACTATTTAATAAAATGGACAGCTATAATAAAGATGAAATGATTCAGCTTGATAAATTGGTTAATTTATATGAGAACATTGGATATAAGTGCATTAAAGTTTCTGCTACTAAAGACTTAAACATTAAAGAAATAATTTCCCTAATTAAGGGAAAAACAATTATGTTTGGTGGCCATTCAGGATCGGGAAAATCAAGTATTATAAATTGTATAAATCCTGAATTAAATTTAAAAATTGGAAATATTTCATCTCAGCATCTTCAAGGAAAACATACTACAACTTATGCAGAATTATTTGATATAGATTTTGGAGCTAGAGTAATTGACACGCCTGGCATAAAGGGGTTTGGCATTGTAAATTTTGAAAAAAATGAAATTGGAGATTTTTTCCCAGAATTTTTTCAGAATAAAAATAAATGTAAATTCAATAATTGTTTGCATATAGATGAGCCAGATTGTTTTATAAAGGAATTAGTTTCATCGAATAAAATTAATATTTCACGTTATGAAAATTATAAGCAAATAATAATGCAGGATGATTTAAAGTACAGACAATAACTATATTAAACTATGATTATAGTAATACAGAGAGTTACAAATGCAAGTGTAAAAGTAGATGACAAAGTTGTGTCTTCTATAAATAATGGAATGTTAATATTGCTGGGTATTTCAAATGATGATTCTAAGGAAGATATAATAAAAATGACTAATAAAATTTCAAAATTAAGAATATTTAATGATGAAAATGATATAATGAATAAGAATGTCAATGAGGTTAATGGTGAAGTTTTAGTTGTAAGTCAATTTACATTATGTGGTAATGTTAAAAAAGGTAATAGACCTAGTTATATAGAAGCTGCTAAGCCAGATATAGCAAAACCTATATATAATCTATTTATTAAACAATTAGATAGTCTAATTAATAATAAGGTTCAATCGGGAATATTTGGTGCTTACATGCTTGTAGATATTGTAAATGATGGGCCAGTTACTTTAATTGTTTAAATTATATACCATTTCACCATCTACAAAAGTTTTTAAAACTTTTGTTTTCGGTATCAATTTTGCATTTACCTCCATTATATCCTGATTAATAATAATAAAGTCTGCTGCCTTTCCAATTTCTAAACTTCCTTTTTCATTTTCCTCAAAATTAAAATATGCACCCCATATAGTCATTCCTTTTAATGTTTCTTCTCTATTTAGACTATTTTCTTTTTGGAATCCATTTTCAGGATATCCAGATAAATCTTTTCTTTCAACAGAGCTATAAAAAGTATGAAATGGATTAACTTTTTCTACAGGAAAATCAGTCCCTAATGCAATTTTCTTTGAACTATTAAGTAGATCTTTGAATGCATACGCCCCATATATTCTTTTACCTAATCTTTCGTCAGCCCAATACATATCACTAGTTGCATGAGTTGGCTGAACAGATGGAAGAACTTTATTATTATATAATTTAAAATCATTAGGATCAATGACTTGTGAATGTTCAATTCTCCATCTAGGATCTTCAATTTTATTTAAAATCGTATTATAGTTTTTAACTAGAAAACTTATAGTTGAGTCTCCTATTGCATGGGTATTCATTTGAAAACCCATTTCAGAAATATTTTTTGAGTAGTATTCTAAATCTTTAATACTTGTAACAAGTTTTCCATAATTTGAGGTATCATCAGAATACGATTTTTTTAAAGTAGCCCCTCTTGAACCTAAACTACCATCCCCGTAAACTTTAAATGATCTAACGTTTAATTTAGGAGTTTTAATTTTCCCATAATCTTTAAAAAATAATATATTTTCTTTTGAAACACTTATCATTGCATAAATCTTTATTTTTAGATTATTAGATTTATGTAGGCTATCAATTAAAAAAATAGTCTCTTTACCTAAGCCAGCATCATCAACTGTAGTTAATCCATAACTAAAACATATTTTCTCAGCCTCTTTTAATGCAACAATTTTTTCAGATATAGATTTTTTAGGAAGTATTTTATCAATTAATTGCATTGGCTTATCAATAAGAACTCCTGATAATTTCCCTTTTTCTTTCATTATTGAACCTCCAGAAATTTCAGTATTCTCATTAATTCCAGCAAGATTTAACGTATAATTATTTGTTAAATAAGCATGCCCATCAACTCTTTCAAGTACAACTATTTTATTGGGAAATAGTTGATTCAATTTTAAATTATTAGGAAAATTTTTATTTTCCCAGTCATTTTGATCCCAACCTCTACCTAAAATTATTTTAGGATTATTTTCATTATCATAGTCAATTAACTTTTCTAAAATTTCATTTAGTGATTTGGTGCCTCGTAAATTGATAACTTGCTGATTTAATCCAAGATTGTAAAAATGGCAATGAGAATCAATTAACCCTGGAAGAATTGTTTTTCCCTTAGCATCTATAATGGTATTACTATAGTATTCTTTATCAAGATTAGAATTACTTATATCTAAAATTTTCCCATCTTTAATTACTATTGATTTTGCAATTTCATTTTGGTTATTTACTGTGTAGATTTTAGCATTGATTATTACAGAATCAGCAGATTTTACATTACATGAAAAACATATTATTAGTGTAATAAGTAGGAGTAATATTTTGTTCTTTTTCATAGCCTGTTTAATTAGTATAAATCTATAAATTATTATACTACTAATTATATATTATATAAACATTTTTTACTTATATTGATTAAAGTTTACTATAATAATTCTTCTCAAAATTATGTATATAAAAAAGTTACAAGAAAAAGTTGATAATTGGATTAACACTCATGGAGTTAGATATTTTAATGAATTAACTAATATGGCTCAGCTTACTGAAGAAGTAGGCGAGGTTGCTAGAATTATATCAAGACGATATGGCGAGCAAAGTACTAAGAAATCAGACAGTAATGACTTAGGTCAAGAATTAGCTGATGTTTTATTTGTTGTTTTATGTCTAGCAAATCAGACTGGAGTTGATTTACAACAATCATTTGATAATATGATGGAAATGAAGGCTGAAAGAGATCATAAGAGACATCATACAAATAAAAAATTGAAGTAAATTTTAATTTTATAGAAATTATATCTAAAATTTCTTGACATCCCCACTTCTGAGATTGTATATTTGCCCTTTCTAAAATTATTCAAATGAACAGGAAGTTATCAGATTTTATATATGAACTACCAGAGAATTTGGTAGCAGAATATCCAAATAAAAACAGAGATGAATCTCGATTAATGGTTATTGACAGATCAGACTATTCTATCCAACATAGAATATTTAAAGATATGATAGAATACTTTAATGAAGATGATGTTATTATTTTAAATAACACAAAGGTTTTCCCTGCAAGACTTTATGGTAATAAAGAAAAAACAGGAGCAAGAATAGAGGTTTTTCTACTTAGAGAATTAAATAGTGAACAAAGACTATGGGATGTATTAGTTGATCCAGCTAGAAAAATTAGGATTGGCAATAAACTGTATTTTGGAGAAGATGAGATTTTAGTTGCCGAGGTTATTGATAATACAACTTCAAGAGGAAGAACTTTGAGGTTTCTATGTGATATAGGATACGATGATTTTAGAAAGTTACTACTTGATTTAGGACAGACGCCTTTACCAAAATACATCAATAGAGATGTTGAGCCAGAAGATAAAGAAAGATATCAGACTATATATGCAAAAAATGAAGGAGCAGTTGCAGCTCCAACAGCAGGATTACACTTTTCTAAACACTTATTAAAACGTTTAGAAATCAAAGGAGTTAAATTTCCAGAAGTTACTTTGCATACAGGTTTAGCTTCATTTTATCCAGTAGAGGTAGAAGATTTATCAAAACATAAAATGGATAGTGAGAGAGTGATAATTGAAGAAAATGATGCAAATATTATTAATAATGGTTTAAAGAATAAAAAAAGAATATGCGCAATTGGAACAACTGTTATGAGAGCTATTGAAAGTTCAGTTTCTTCAAGTGGTACTTTAAATAAAATTAATGGTTGGTCAAATAAATTTATTTTTCCACCATATGAATTTAGTATTGCAAATTCTATGATTACAAATTTTCATATGCCAAAATCAACCTTACTTATGATGGCTTCTGCATTTATTGGTAATGATTTCATTAAAAAAGCATATGAAGAAGCAATGAAGCAGAAGTACAATTTTTATAGTTATGGCGATGCAATGCTGATAATCTAAAAATTTAAGTTTTCTAGTTTACAATGTCAAAAAAAGATATAAGATCTCTATCACTTGACCAAATAAAAAATTTTTTTTTAGAAAATAGTTTTAATGAATATAGAGGTGACCAAGTATATTCATGGCTTTGGGAGAAGTCTGCTATAAATTTTCAACAAATGACTAATCTTCCAAAATCAATACGATCTATTTTGGAGGATAGTTTTGTAATCAACCATATTAAGCTACATACAATACAGAAAAGTAAGGATGGCACAATAAAAAATGGGATTAAATTGTTTGATGATTTGATAGTAGAGAGTGTATTAATCCCCACAAAAAAAAGAATTACGGCTTGCATATCTTCTCAGGTTGGATGTAGTCTAAATTGTAAATTCTGTGCTACATCAAGATTAAAGAGAATGAGAAATTTAAATCCAGATGAAATTTACGATCAGGTAGCATTAATTAGTAAACAAAGCAAGGAATATTATAATAGATCCTTGACAAATATTGTATTCATGGGGATGGGAGAGCCACTCATGAATTATAAAAATGTTATAGAGGCTATAAAAATGATAACATCAAAAAAAGGACTTGGTATTTCTGCTAAAAGAATTGTAGTATCAACTTCAGGAATTCCAAAAATGATAAAGAAAATGGCAGATGAAAATGTTAAATTTAAACTTGCAGTATCGTTGCATTCAGCAGTAGATAGTATTAGAACTTCAATTATGCCTTTTAATGAAAAAATGAATCTATTTGAATTAAAGTTAGCATTAAAATATTGGTATAAAAAAACTAAAAAAATAATTACTTATGAATATATAGTTTGGAAAGGGATAAATGATACTATTGAAGACGCTAATGCTCTAGTAGATTTTTGCAAATTTGCTCCAAGCAAGGTTAATTTGATTCAATATAATTCAATAGATGATAACAAATTTTCTCAAGCTTCAAAAGAGAATATTGATTTATACCAAAGGATTCTTGAAGAAAACAATATTAATGTAACTATTAGAAGGTCAAGGGGCCAGGATATAGATGCTGCATGTGGTCAACTTGCAAATAAACCTTCTTTAAATTAATTTAAAGGTTCTCATAGAAGAATTATCATCTACATTAACTATATAAGCAGAATTATTTAGTTTTTTAGCAAAAAGTTTTAAATTAATCATTAAATTGATCAGCCCTAATATTAACAAAAATTTTAATTAATTGATAGCAAAATCTACCATAGAAAAAGTATTCGAATCATCTCGAGTAGAAGAGGTCCTTGGAGATTTTGTTCAATTAAAGAAATCAGGTTCAAATTATAAGGGTTTAAGCCCTTTTACTGAGGAGAAAACACCCAGTTTTATGGTTTCTCCAGCAAAACAAATATGGAAGGATTTCTCAAGCGGCAAAGGAGGAACTGTTGTGACATTTCTTATGGAACATGAGCATTTCACCTATCCTGAAGCAATTAAATATTTGGCAAAAAAATATAATATTGAGGTTGAAGAGACACAAAAAACTTCTGAGCAAAAATTAAAGGATAGTGAAAGGGAAAGTATGTATTTAATTACTGAATTTGCAAAAGAATATTATCAAGAGAACTTAGTTAAGTCTGAAGAGGGAAAATTTATTGGAATGTCTTATTTCGAGGAAAGAGAATTTTCAAATGAAGTTATAGAGAAATTTCAGTTAGGCTATTCACTCAACAAACCCAATTATTTTACAGATGAAGCTTTAAAAAAAGGGTATAAATTAAATTTTTTAGAGAAAACAGGACTTACTATTGTAAAGGATGACAAAAATATTGACAGATTCAAGGGAAGGGTTATGTTCCCAATCCTTAGTATGTCTGGAAGAGTTTTAGGATTTGGTGGTAGAATTCTTAAATCCTCTAAAAATACAGCAAAGTATATTAACTCACCTGAAAGTCTTATTTATCATAAGAGTAAAGTTCTATATGGAATATTTCATGCAAAACAAAGTATAGTTAAAGAAGATAATTGCTTCTTAGTTGAGGGTTATACAGATGTTATAAAGCTTCACCAGAAAGGAATAAAAAATGTAGTTGCATCTTCTGGAACTGCATTGACAGAAAATCAGATTAGATTAATTAATAGGCTAACTAAGAATATAACGGTTTTATTTGATGGAGATAGTGCTGGATCTCGAGCTGCTTTAAGAGGAATAGACATGATCCTGGAACAAGGAATGAATGTTAAAATCTGCAATCTTCCCGAAGGTGAAGATCCAGACAGTTTTGCAAATAAAAAACAAACTGATGAATTAACATCTTTTTTTAAAGAGCAATCAAAAGATTTTATAAAATACAAAGCATCGTTATTAGTTGACGAAGCTGATAATGATCCAGTAAAAAAGGCTTCTGTAGTAAGAAATATGGTAGAAAGTATTTCAAAAATAAGTGATCAAATAAAAAAGGAAATTTATATAAAGGAATGCTCATCAATTATGGGAATAAGTGAGCAAGTTTTATACAGTACTTTAGCTCAGATTCAGAAAAAGAAATTCAACAAAGACATAAAGACTTCTAAAGACAATTTTGATTCTTTTACTATTGTTAAACCTGAGAATGAAAAGAAGGGCACAAATATTCTTTACGAATTAGAGAAAAAAATTATAGAAATTTTATTATTGTATGGAAATAATGTGGAGGATTTTGAAGATCTAATTTTAAAAGAAGATGAAAACGGAAAATTAATACTAAGTCCAGTAAATAGACAAGCAAAGGTTTTTGAAAAAATATACATGGATCTTCATGAAGATGAAATGGAATTCTCAAATGATAATTTTAGAAAAATATACTATAGGATTATTGAATACTATAATGAAAATAAGGAGATTACTGCTGATAAATTTTTGAATACATTATCAAAAGAGCTTGAAATAGAGATAACTAATATAATGATGAATGACGAGAAATATTCATTACATGATTGGGAACGTAATAGCATTTTCCCAAAACCAAAAAATAAAACAATTTCTCAATTAGTAATTGAAACAATTCTAAATTTACGTTGTTTTTTAATTGATCAAAAAGTAAATGAATTTAAGGACAAAACATCGATTAATAATGATAATAAATCTATATTAGAAGATGTAGTAAATTACTCAAATCTAAAAATACTTCTTTCAAGAAAGTTAAATAGAGCGATATAAATTATTTTAACTTGTTAGGAATTTTACAAACAGGAATTGGTTTCATCTTATGTAGATTATTATTTTGATGTTTTTCAAAAACCTCAAAAACTTCTTTTTCCCTGCCATCAAAATCGCTTAATTTTTTACCTAACTTTTTTTGTTTCATAGCCCATTCAATTTCATCGTAGCTAGCTCCAATTTGGTCTTCATCTGTTCTATTATCATCCCATAAACCATCAGTGGGCTTTGCTTCTATTAACGCATTATCAATTTTTAGGTATTCTGCAAGTTTATAAACTTCACTTTTACTAAGATCTGCAATGGGACTGATATCAACTCCACCATCTCCATATTTAGTATAGAATCCAATTCCAAAATCTTCAACTTTATTTCCTGTACCTACAACAACGTAGTTATTTAAGGAGGCGAAATAATACAATGCTACCATTCTTAATCGTGCTCTTGTATTTGCAAGAGCATGTGTTTTAAGAAATTTTATTTTTTCTTCAGGTATTGTTTTCTCAAATTCCTTAAACACATTTGATAAATCCATAGCATTTGAATATACTGATGTTCCAAATTTTTCTTTCAACCATTTGATATGATTTTTTGCTCTTGAATGCTCAGACAAATTTTGTCTAATTGGCATATCAAGACATAGAGTCCTTAATCCAGTTTTTGCACAAAGAGTTGAGGTAACTGCAGAGTCAATTCCCCCAGAGACACCAATAATATAACCATTAATGTTATTTTGATTTTTGTAATCAATTAACCATTGGACAATATATTCCTCAACCTTTCTTGTATTCATTAATATATTCTATATTGATTAATAACTATATTATATTTGTAATGCATAAATATATTAATACTCGCAATTAATAAATATTAATTTCTTGAAAAAATACATATTTTATATAATTTTTTTAATCTTATTAAATTCATGTAAAGGAAATGATAATAAAATTAGTAATTCATATCCATTGACAATTGAAAGATTTGATAAATTTTTTTATGAATCAACTCCTAATGATTTGTTTGATTTAAAAAAAAACTATCCTTTTTTATTTCCAGAACAATATGACAATAAAGTATGGATAAGCAGATTGAATGATTCTGTTCAAAAACAAATATATAGCGAAGTTAATCGTGTTTTTTCAAATTTAGATAATGAGAAATCGGAGATACAATCTTTTTACAATAATTTTACTTCCTATTTTCCAAAATATGAATTACCAAGATTAATTACTTTAATCTCTGATGTTAAATATGAAAATAGAGTAATTCTTGCTGATTCACTTTTACTAATTGGACTAGATAATTATTTAGGATCAGAACATCCATTTTATAGTTCAATGCCTAAATATATTAGTGATAATTTAATCCGTAGAATGATCATATCTGATATAGCTGAAGAATATGCTTATTATGTAATTCCAAGAGTAAATTTTTATACTTTCTTAGATAAAATAATTTTTTATGGCAAGGTTCTATATTTTAAGGATATTATGTTGCCTAAATTAGAGGATAGACATAAAATTGGATATTCTAATTTGAGCATGGATTGGGCCCGCCAAAATGAGCATTATGTTTGGACGTATTTTGTTGAAAAGCAACTTTTATTTAGTTCAGAGAATAAATTAATAACTAGATTTATTAATAATGCCCCATTTTCTAAATTTTATTTGTCAATTGATAATGAATCCCCCGGTATGATCGGAAGATTTATTGGCTGGGAAATAGTCAAATCTTATATGAAAAACAATAACACTACATTTATTGAAATGATTTTAATGAATCCAATGGATATATATAATAAATCTAAATATAAACCTCAGAAATAATGGCAAAAAAAAACATCTCAAAAATAGAACTTTTAGTGGAACTAGATGAAAACAAAATTCCAAATAAAATTTATTGGACAGCTAAGGATGGAAAAATTTCAAAAAAAGAAACAAAAGCAGCTTTATTATCTCTTTGGGATTCAGAGTCTAGAGAAAGTTTAAGAATTGATTTGTGGACAAAAGACATGCCAATTGATGATATGAAAATATTTTTTTATCAGACTCTTAGTACTATGACTGACACATACCAAAGAGCAACTCAAGATGAGGAAATGACTAAATCAATGAAAGATTTTTGCAATTTTTTTGCTGAAAGACTAGAATTATCAGACAAGTAGTTACCATTCATTTATCCTATTACCATCTAGTCTTATAAAAATAAATAACAGGAGAGTAAATGCTATTAGGCTAGAACCACCGTAACTTAAAAATGGCAGAGGTATCCCAATTGTTGGCATTAGTCCAAGCACCATTCCAATATTTATCATAAAATGGAAAAAAATGATTGATGCTATTGAATACCCATAAATTCTACTAAAATGATTTTTTTGCAATTCTGACAAAGCAACTATCCGAAGAATTAATATTATGTAAAGCACAATTATAAATGAACTTCCTAGGAAGCCCCACTCTTCACCAACAGTACTAAATATATAATCACTATGTTGTTCAGGGACAAAATTTCCAATTGTTCGAGTCCCTTCAAGATACCCTTTACCAGTTAACCTACCTGAGCTAATAGCTTTTTCAGATTCATTCAGATTATAAAGTATAGTCCTTTTCATTTCTTTTATTTTAATCGGATCTTTCTCAAGATCAAGCCAAACAGATATATAATTCCTTTGATGAGTTTTTAGAATATTTTTATAAGTATAGTCTGTTAAGAAGCTTATGATTATACAGAACAGAAAAATCATTGATGAATTTATAATGCTTCTAGACTTCTTATTCTTATATAAATAATTTAACAGTATAATTATTACGGATAATAATATAGCAGTTGAAATAGATATTTTTATAGTAAGAATTGAAATACTTAAAATTATAAAGACAATTAATAAATAAATTTGAGAAATACCCTCTCTATATAAAACAAAAAACAAAGAGAAGAAAACGATTGATGTCCCAGTATCATTTTGTAATATAATTAGCATTATAGGCAACATAATGATTAGTAATAGTTTGAGTTGATCAGATAATTTCTTCATGTTTGTTTGAATATCACTAATAAATTTAGCAACAGCTAGAGCTGTTCCTGCTTTCATGAATTCACTTGGCTGTATTGTCAAATTATTAAATGAATACCATGATAATGCTCCGTTAACTTTATTCCCAAAAATGAATAATCCTAAAACAAAAAATATACAAACTAAATAAAATATGCTTGAAAATCTTTCATAAAATTTAACCTCTATTGTAAGAGTAACAATAATAACTAATAGTGATGCTAATATGAATATGAATTGCTTTCCGTACAGAGTGCTAAAATCAAACAATGAAATATTTTCTCCACTAATACTTGAAGACAAAATATTAGCCAAACCAAATCCAACTAGAAAAATGTATACCAAAACGAGCGTCCAGTCAATTTTAAAAATATTTTTTCTATTACTATACATTATTCATTTATATTAAATGGTTTGCCTAAATAAGGCTTTAAATATTCTCTTTTTAAACTTTTATTTAATACTGTTTTTTCCATTTTCTTTAATGAAATCTCATGATTTATATATTTTTCAATCATTAAGCTAGCTGTTCTTCCAGCCCAAAGAGATCCATATCCGGCATTTTCTATTAGTACGGAAACTGCTATTGTTGGATTTTCCTTTGGAGCATATGCAATAAAAATTGAATGATCACTTAATTGAGTTTTTACCCCATTAATTTTTACAAAATTTTCAGTTGTACCTGATTTGCCACAAATTTCAATTCCTGGAACATTTAATAATTTTCCTGTTCCTGATTTAAAAACTTTGTATAGAGCTTTACCCATAGTTTTAAAATGTGTACTATCAATGGATGTTTTAATAGGGTTTTTAAATCTTACATCAATAGTATCTCCGTCTATTTTTTTTATTATATGTGGGGTATAGTAATATCCTCCATTGGCAATAGCTGCTGTCATATTTGCTAATTGAATTGGGGTTGTTAAAATTTCACCTTGCCCAATTGAATTAGAAATAGTGGTGGTTCCTCCCCACTTAAAATCGGGATACCACCGATCATAATATTCAGAATCGGGAATAACCCCCTTTTTACCAACGGACAAATCATTATTAAGATAGTTCCCTAGACCAAAGCTCTTAATATGATTGCTCCAATTATCAAATCTCTCCTTAGTATTGTATTGCGAATCAATAGTCTTTCTATATATATCTGCAAAGTAAGAATTGCAGGATAGTGAAATAGCATTATAAATATTTCGATAGCCACCCCCACAATGGCAATTCATTTTTCTTTTTTCTTTGCCATATATATAGTAGCCTTTACAATAAATTGTTGATTTTTCAGTAATTATTTCTTCTTGTAATGCGGTAAGACCAACTAATATTTTGAATGGAGAACCTGGGGGAAACATGGATAAGAGACCTTTATCAATTAATGGCCTATAAATACTGTCTTTATATAATTCAAGATAGTTTTTTGATCTTTCTCTTCCCACTAAAAGATTTGGATTATATGAGGGAGACGAAACCAATGAGAGTATTTCTCCACTATTTGGCTCAATTGCAACAATTGCACCTTTTTTATTCTTCATAAGAGTCTCCCCATATTCCTGAAGTTTTGAATCAATTGTAATAGTTAAATCTTTCCCTGATATAGAAGGAATATCTAACGCCCCATCTTTATATTTCCCTATATCTCTATTAAACCTGTCTTTTTGAATAAACTCAGTTCCTTTTATTCCTCTTAAATATTTTTCATAAGACATTTCAACACCTTGTTTGCCTATAATATCTCCTTTTAAGTAATAATTATCATTTAATATGTTTTTTCTATTTACTTCGGCAATATATCCAAGGACATTTGCTCCAATACTTGTATTATACTCTCTCAAGTTTCTTTTTTGTATGTAAAATCCTTTATATTTTCTGATTTTTTCAGAAAGATATCCATAGTCTTCCTTAGAAAGATGAGCTAGGAAGACTGATGGAATTCTAGTTGAATATTTTGATGTCTTTATGTATTTATCTATTAAATATTCCTTAGATATTTTTAATAAACTGCAGAATTCTAATGTATCTATTTCGTTAACTTCTCTAGGGATAATCATTACATCATAGGATGGCTGATTGGAAACTAATAGAACATTGTTTCTATCATAAATATATCCTCTTTTTGGATAGGTAAATACTTTTCTTATAGCATTGTCTTCATAGATATCATAATTTCTAGAACTATATATCTGTAGGTAAAATAATCTAATAATAAATATTATTCCAGCTGCAAATACTATTATTGGAAAAAGAGATTTTCTCATTTATTTTTTAGAAATAAATTTAATAGAACAATAAGTAATATTGTAAATATACTAGTGAAGATAGCCTTTTCAAAAACTAAAATTAATTTTGAAGAATCAAAAACTTCAATAAAAAATAGAATTAAATGATGAAATAATGTTAGCGAAGATATATAAAATAGATTTTGCTTTAAATCAATATTTTTGAACTTAACAACTTGATGGATATATGTCATTCCAAAAATTAGTTTTAAAAATATTGGCCTAAAATAAGCAAGAGACACGCAAGCAGCAGCATGAACTGCAGCTGAATCAGTAAAAATATCTATTGATAATCCATATAGAAAGCTAAATAAAATAAAGACTGTCCTATTATTTATTATTGGAAAATAAATTATTAAGTATATATAGAGTAATGGATTGATTGAGTTTAAGAAATTAATATTATTTAAAATCAAACACTGAATTAAAATAAATGCTATTGCAGAAGTAATATTTTTTATTATGTTATTCATCCAAACTTCTTATTTCATTAATTTTTTGATTTTCAATAATATATACGTGATTAATATTGCTCATATCATTAAAGAGTTCAACTTCTAATTCTAAATAGTTTTGACTATTATCAAGCTTATATGATTTAATTGATCCAATTAAAATACCTTTAGGAAAAATAAGGGAATTTCCGCCTGTTGTAATAGTGTCACCTATTTTTAGGAAAGCTTGTTTAGGTAGATCTTTTAACTGAACATATGAGGGGTTCTTTCCATTCCAGCTTAAGGTTCCAAAATGATTACTTGTTTTTAATTTTGCATTTAAATTAATATTTGTATTTAGGATTGATATAACCCTAGAATAATTACTTGAAATTCTATCAACTATTCCAATAACACCATTAGAAGAAATTACTGCAAAATCTATTTCAACTCCTTGATTTCTTCCTATATCAAGAGTAATATAATTTTTTGTTAAGTTATAGCTGTTTTTTATAACATTTCCAGTAGTAATATTATAGTTAATAGAATTTGAAATTGTATCTGGGCTAGTATTTATTATTCTTAATCTTAAAAACTTGTTCTCTTCAATTAGCTTTTTATTTTCTTCTATTAAATTAAAGTAGTTCTTTATGTTAGTTAAATTATCATATAGATATCCAACAATTGCACTACTAGAGTTAATAATTTTACTGCTTGTATATGAATTAGATCTGAAGTTAATAAATATGGATAATAAGAATAGAGAAAGAAACAAAAGAAAATTTTTATTTCTTAGGAAGAAATAAATAATTTGTTGCATAAATTTTTAATTCTATTTAATCAATACACTTTTATATTTAGGAATATTTTTTAATACTATTCCTGTACCCCTTACTACAGCTCTTAAAGGATCTTCTGCAATATATACTGGCAAATCAGTTTTCTTTGACAATCTTTTATCAAGACCTCTTAACATTGAGCCACCTCCAACTAAATACATACCAGTGTTGTATATGTCTGCAGCTAGTTCAGGAGGAGTTTTTGATAGTGTTTCCATTACCGAATCTTCAACTCTTAAAATAGATTTTTCAATAGCTTTTACAATTTCACGATAGGAGACATCAATTTGTTTTGGTTTACCTGTTAAAAGATCACGACCTTGTACACTCATATCTTCAGGAGGAGAATCTAGGTCTTCTGTTGCAGCTCCAATTTGAATTTTTATTTTTTCAGCAGTTCTATCCCCAACATAAAGATTATGTTCAGTTCGCATATAATAAATAATGTCATTAGTAAAGACATCACCAGCTACTTTTATTGATTGATCACAAACAATCCCTCCCAAAGCAATTACAGCTATTTCAGTAGTACCTCCCCCAATATCAATAATCATATTGCCTTTAGGCTGCATAATATCTACTCCAATCCCAATAGCTGCAGCCATAGGCTCATGTATCAAGTAGACTTCTTTCCCATTAACCCTTTCAGCTGATTCTTTGACTGCTCTCATCTCAACTTCAGTTATTCCAGACGGAATGCAAATTACCATAATTAAAGAGGGTGAAAATATTTTCTTTTTTAAAACAGGGATGCTTTTGATAAATCTATTTATCATTTGTTCAGAGGCATCAAAATCTGCAATTACACCATCCTTTAAGGGACGAATTGTTTTAATGTTTTGATGAGTTTTTCCTTGCATTAGGTTAGCTTCATTACCAACTGCAATAATTTTACCAGTTACCCTATCTTTAGCAACTATTGAAGGACTATCAATAACAACCTTATCATTATGTATAATAAGAGTATTAGCTGTGCCTAAATCAATGGCAATTTCTTCCGTTAAAAAATCAAAAAATCCCATAATTAATTTTATGAATTAGGTTATCCTAACATGTCCTCAGCCCCATGTAAATCTAACAATAATAATTTAATAAAAAAACAATTAAAAAACAATAAAAAATTATTAGTGTTTAAAATGTCTAACACCAGTAAAAACCATTGATAAATTATATTTTTCACAATAATCTATAGTGAGATTATCTTTTATAGATCCTCCTGGTTGAATAATTGATGATATACCAGCTTTATGTGCTATTTCAGCACAGTCAGGAAATGGAAAAAATGCATCGCTAGCCATAACAGCACTACTTAGATCAAAATTGAATTTTTTTGCTTTATCAATTGCTTGATTTAAGGCATCAACTCTACTAGTTTGTCCAGTTCCGCTTGCTAGCAATTGTTTATTTTTTACAAGAACTATAGTATTTGATTTTGTATATTTTGAAATCTTAGAGGCAAATAATAAATCTTGAATTTCATTTTTATTTGGCCTTATTTTAGTTGGATAACTTAAAATATTTTCTGAATCACTAATATCATCAATACTTTGATAAAGAAATCCATTTAGGCATGATCTTATTATTGATTTTTTTTCTGTTAATTTTTTTAATATTAGTATAATTCTATTTTTTTTACTTCTTAATACTTCCAATGCTCCATCATGAATTTTTGGAGCAATTACTACCTCACAAAATAATTTATTAATTATAGATGCTGTGGGTTTATCAATAATAGTATTAGAAATCAGGATTCCACCAAATGCTGATATTGGATCAGCAGCTAAAGCACTTTCATAAGCATCTTTTATAGTTTCTCTTGTGGCTATTCCACAGGGATTATTGTGTTTTAGAATAGCAAAAGTTGGCTTTTCATCCTTAAATTCTGAAATTAAATCAATTGCTGAATCAATATCTAATAGATTGTTATAGCTTAATTCTTTTCCATGAATTTTTTCAATGATTTCTTCAATATTTCCATAAAAACTTCCTTCTTGGTGTGGGTTTTCACCATACCTAAGAGATGTCTCTTTTTTATTTTTTAGGATGAAATTATCTTTGCTATTATTGAAGTAGTTATATATAGCTCTATCATAGCTAGATGAATTTTTAAAAGCATTAATTGCAAATTTCTTTCTATCATCTATTGAGAGGGAACCTTCTTTTTTTATAAATATATCTAGGAATTCAGAATAATCATTCTTTGATGAAATGCAAGTTACATCTTTATAGTTTTTTCCAGCAGCTCTTATTAAGGCTATTCCACCAATATCAATTTTCTCAATTATTTCATTTTCAGTTCCACCAGATTCGACTGTTTTTTCAAAAGGATATAAATCTACTATTACTAAGTCAATTGAAGGAATGTCAAATTTTTTGGTTTCTTCAATATCCTGATTCAAGTTTCTCCTTGAAAGGATACCTCCAAAAATTTTAGGATGCAATGTTTTTACTCTGCCTCCTAAAATTGAAGGATAATTAGTAATATCTTCAACTTTTATTACTTTATATCCCAGTTTTGAAATAAAATCATACGTGCCGCCAGTTGAATATATTTCAACATCTCTTTTACTAAGTTCTTTAACAATGGGTTCAATTCCATCTTTTGAGAAGACCGAAATTAATGCAGATTTGATATTTTTTTCATCCATTTATTGCTCTATTTACTAGCAGGCTAAATTTAGTAATTGTAAATTTGTATTGCAATGAAAATGAGAATCTATTTATTAAACTTTTTATTTTTTTTATCCCTACTATCTTTTGGTCAATCTGATGATGAGACAAATCTAGAAGAAGTTACAATTAACTATAATAAAAAATCATCAAAGGCTTCATTTTTAAGTTCACAAAACATCACAATTTTAAGCTCTGATGAATTACTAAAAGCAGCTTGTTGTAACTTGTCTGAAAGTTTTGAAACAACTCCTTCAATTGATGTGAATTTTTCAGATGCCATTTCTGGGACTAAACAAATTAAAATGTTAGGATTAAGTAGTCCAAATATTTTAATATCCATTGAAAATATACCATCCATAAGAGGAGCACTTCAGTCCCATGGCCTAAATTATATTCCAGGAACATGGATTGAGAGTATTCAAATAACTAAAGGGCCAGGCAGTGTAGTAAATGGATTTGAAAGTATTACAGGGCAAATAAATGCAGAGCTTAGAAAGCCTAGTAATGACAGTAAATTATTTGTAAATCTTTACGCTTCAGAAATGGAAAGATATGAGTTAAATACTCATTACAATACTAAATTATCAAATAATTGGGATTACGGATTATATCTTCATGCTAATACAAAAGACAATAGTGATGACAGAAATAATGATGGATTTAGAGATTCCCCAACAGGAGGCCAAATTAATATCTATAATAGATTCCAATATACTAATCCCATAAAAGGATTAGTCAGTTTTATTGATTTTAATTTTGTAAATGATAAAAGAGTTTTTGGACAGAATGAATATATAGATGATCCATCATTAGTTGAACTTCCATATCCATATTGGGGTGGATCCACAAATTCCACAAATTTTAAAGGCAATTTTAAAATGGGATATGTAAATCCTAATATTCCATATCAATCATTGGGTTTCCAATTTTCATATAGTCATTTTTCAGAGGGCTCAGATATTGGATTTAGTGTCCATGATGTAGAACAAAAGAGTATTTACTCAAATTTAGTGTACAATTCTATAATTAATGATACAAGGCATAAGATTAAAACTGGAGTTTCTTTTAGTTATGACAATTATGATGAATTTGTGAATAACATGAGAATACAAAATTTTGATTTAGATAGAAAAGAGCATTCTTATGGAGCATTTTTTGAATATAGTTATGATAACCTAGATAAAATAAATTTATCTGCTGGTATTAGATATGACAATCATAATGTAATAGGAGGGTTTATAACACCAAGACTACATTTAAATTATTTAATTTTTCCTAAAACTTCATTGAAAATATCAGCGGGCAAAGGAACTAGAATGGCAAATATATTTTCTGAGAATCATAAACTTTTTTATAGTTCAAGAATTATCTTTTTTGGAAATTCTCCCTTTGTTGATAATGTGTGGAATCAATCAAATTATTTTGATTTAAAGCCAGAATCTGCTTGGAATTATGGAGCTTCATTAATAAATAGTTTTAGATTGTTTAATAATAATGCCCAATTAATTTTAGACTATTATTTTACTGATTTTGAAAATCAGGTTGTTGTGGATTGGGAAACTCCGTCTGCAATTTTGTTTTACAATTTACCAGGAAAAAGTTTTGCTAGAAGTTTTCAGGCTCAACTTAGCTATGAGCTCACAAGCAATATTAATATACTTTCAGCTTATAAGATTTCGGATGTAAAAACTGATTATTTCTCGGGAAGACTATATAAACCCTTAAATCCTAAAAATAGATTTTTCTTGAATTTAGCTTATCAAAGTAATAGAAAAAGTAATGGTTCTCTATGGAAGTATGATTTTACATATAACTGGATAGGAGAGCAGCGTTTTCCATCTACGCAAAATAATCCTATTGAATATAGAATGGATGAATTTACACCAGATATTAATCTTATTAATACTCAGTTAACTAGAGTTTTTAATAAATCTTTTGAAGTGTATTTAGGAATTGAAAATGCAACTAATTATAAGCAAATGAATCCAATAATAGCAAATGACGATCCCTTTGGACCGTATTTTGATTCAACATTTGTTTATGGGCCAATATTTGGAAGAATGTATTATCTTGGACTTAGATATAGAATTAATTAA
>CAJWCT010000022.1 GCA_913031385.1 uncultured Flavobacteriales bacterium
TTTCTTGAGGATGCAAATTATGAAGATATGGAGTCCATTTTTATTGACATTGACAGCGATAATGATCAGGATTTATATGTAGTAAGTGGTGGAAATGAGTTTAATCAGAGATCTGAAAACCTAAAAGATAGAATATATCTAAATGATGGCAATGGAAATTTCTCTAGAAGTACTCAGACAGAAATATCAGATTATACAATAAGTGGTAAAACAGTGTCTAAAATAGATTTTGATAAAGATGGTGATCAAGATTTGATTATAGGAAACAGAATTATACCTCAAAAGTACCCATTGCACGAACCCTCAATAATATATGAAAACGTTAATGGTAAATTTAAAAATGTAACCTATAAAATAGCTGCTGAGTTTGAAAATTTTGGTATTGTCAATAAAGTGATTACAACAGATATAAATAATGATGGATGGGAAGATTTTATCAGTGTAGGAGAATGGACAAATATTGGGATATTCATTAATAATAAAGGTAGTTTTAAGAATATATCAAATAAGAGTAATCTTGAAGATTTGTACGGATGGTGGTTTGATATACAAGAAACTGATGTGAATAATGATGGATATAAGGATTACATTATTGGAAATATAGGTACAAACTCAAAATATAAAACCAATAAAACAAAGCCGCTAAAAGTGTTTGCAGATGATTTTGATAACAATGGAACACATGATTTAATACTAAGTTATGAGTATAAAAACGAATATGTGCCACTAAGAGGAAAGGAATGCTCAACTCAACAAATGCCATTTATAGCAGAAAAAATACCAACATTTGATGAATTTGCTACTGCCAGCCTTGAAGACATATATGGTGAAGCTGTAACAAGTGCGTATCAGAGAAAAGTAACAGAATTTTCATCATTACTATTGATAAATAATGGTGATACAACATTTAAGATAAATAAATTACCGGAACTAGCTCAGACTATTCCACTACTCTCATCCGATCAATATGATATAAATAATGATGGATATGAAGATATAATCATCGGTGGAAACATATATAACACAGAAGTAGAAACACCAAGGCTAGATAATCAATTTGCAATAGTCCTACTATCAAATAAAAAAGATAATTACATAGCAATTGGTCCAGAAAAAAGTGGATTGTATACAAATGGAAATACAAAATCACTAAAAATAATTAAGAGTGAAGAACCGATATTAATAATCGGGAATAATAATGGTAATTCAGAAGTATTTTATATAAATACTAAAAAATAATTACACTATACTTATAATTATACATATAATAATAGTATAGAGTTTATCAGATAGGATATAAATAAAATAAATGGAAAAGAATTTAGACATATATGGAATTCGAACAGTGATTGAAGCAATTAGATCAGGAGAGAAAACCATAGATAAAATATTTATTCAAATTGGGCTAACAGGAAGATTAATTAATGAACTTGAAGCGCTTATTAGAAAAAATAAACTAAAATCATCCTATGTTCCAACACAAAAACTAAATAGGCTTTCAAAAAAAAATCATCAAGGGGTAATTGCTAGAATTTCTCCAATTAAGTTCTACGAGATTAATCAAATTATAGAAAAAATTGAAGATAAAAAGGATGCTTTAATATTAATCCTTGATCAAATTAATGACGTAAGAAATTTTGGTGCAATAATTAGAACAGCTGAAGTATCAGGAGTAGATGCAATTATAATTCAAAACCAATCCTCTGCGCCAATTAATGCTGATACAGTAAAAACAAGTGCAGGAGGGGTTTTTAATGTTCCCATTTGCAAAGTAAGCCACATAAAAGATGCTATATATCATCTAAAGTCTTCAAAAATAATGGTTATAGCTGCTAGCGAAAAAGCAGAAAAAAACATTTATGATCTATCACTAAAAAAATCTCTGGCAATAATAATGGGATCTGAACAGAGAGGCATAAGCCCCTCTGTTCTTAAATTATCTGATGAGATGGTAAAATTACCAATGTTTGGGAAAATTGAATCATTAAACGTCTCTGTCGCAAGTGGAATTTTTCTATATGAAGTAATCAGGCAAAGAATATAACCTACACTATAAATAGCTAGTTAAATCAGACAAGGTGCTGACTGAAATAATATTATCATTAGGGTCAATATTATGATAATTAAATAAAATTGCATTTATACCAACATTAATAGCTCCTAATATATCTGCTTGATAGCTATCCCCGATCATTAATGAGCTAGTATTTATCGCATTTGCCTTTTTTAAGGCGTAATCAAATATTATCGGATTAGGTTTTTTGTATCCTACTTCCTCAGAGATTGTAATTGTTTTGAAATATTTAGTAATCGTTGATTTTTCTAATTTCTTTTTTTGAACCTCTTTAAAACCATTAGTGATTATATGCATATTATATTTATTGTCTAAATATTCTAATATTTCTATTGCTCCTGGAATTAGATTATTGAAATCAGATAAGTAATCTATATAATCAAAGGACAGCTTTTTTATCATGCTATCCCCTATCTCAATTTTGAGTTTCTTAAATGTGTCAGCTAATCGATAAAATCTTAACTTTTCTTTTGATACTTTATTTTCTCTATACAAGTCCCAATAATTTTTATTAATAGGATGATATGCCTCTAAAAATATGTTTATATCAATATCTAATTCATTTAACTCAAAAATTTTGATAAAAGTTAGATTAGAATTCTTATCAAAATCCCATAAAGTATTATCTAAATCAAAAAATATGTCTGTTATATTATTCTTATTCATAAAATCATTTATTATTCCTAAATTAACTCCTGATTATGCATAGCAGCTCCGCCAATTGCTATAAAATGAATTCTCATTGAGAAATAAGTTTTTTCAATTTCAATAATTCTTTATACAAACTATGATTATTTATATTATTAGAATTATAATAAACAAATGCATTATCTAACTGCTCTTTTGCATTAAAATAATCATTCTTATGTAAATATATTTTTGCTAGCAGGTAATATGCATAATCAGGAGTTGACCTGTCTCTAGAAGTAAAATTTTCTATGTAATAACTTAATTGCAGTATACCCATATCTAAATTTATCTTATTGTTAGCGCATAATTCACCTATGCTAAAATTCAAATAGTTATAATCATATTCTGAATTGAAAGAATCCAAATTTTCAGTTATTTTATTCAAATATATATTTGACATTTTATGATCATCTTTAAAATCATAAATATATTTCTTTGCAAATAAGCCGTCAATTAGAGAAATGTTTTCCAATTCATTAGCATATTCCAATGCAAGTGATTTACTGCCTCCTAATAGTCGAGGTAGTTCTGTGTAAATTTGGATTAACACCCACATTGCAGGCTTATTCCTATTATCTAATTTTACAGATTTTAACAAATATTTCTTTGATTTATTGATTAAACTAAGTGATTTAAATCTATTAGTTTCATTAGCCTTAGCTGCTAATGTTCCTCCAAGTTTATAATTATACACAGAATTATCACTGTCTAATTCAATTAATTTTTGATACTGAATTATAGCATTATCCCAGTCCTTTATGAAACCATAACAATCTCCTAACTTTTTTATTAATATCTCACTATTTGGGTTTTCTTTTATTGAGTTTATAATAGCCTTCTCTGCAACCATATACTGCTTATTATCAATTAAAGAATCTATGTAATAGTGCTGTGTCTGAAAATTAAATATTAGTAAAAAAAACAGTAAAATATTATAAAAGCTCATTTGAATTACATTAAACTAACTGTTTAGCATATGCCATAATTTGTCTTTTAACTCTGAAATTCCTTGATTAGCCAATGAGGAAATAAAAATATAGTCAACATCAAGTTGTTTTTCTAATTCTATTGAAATATCCCTACTTAATTCTTGATCTAGTAAGTCAGATTTTGTAACAGCTATTAATCTGTCCTTATCTAACATTTCTGGATTATATTTCTTTAATTCATTCAAGAGAATTTTATATCTATTATTAATGTCATCTGAGTCGGATGGAATTAAAAAAAGTAAGATAGAATTTCTTTCAATATGTCTTAAAAAATAATGACCAAGACCTTTACCTTCTGCAGCTCCCTCAATAATTCCAGGTATATCAGCCATTACAAATGTTTGGTAATCCTTGTACTTAACAATTCCTAAATTAGGCTTTAAAGTAGTAAACTCATAGTCCCCAATTTTTGGTTTAGCATCAGTAATTACAGATAACAAAGTTGATTTTCCAGCGTTTGGAAATCCAACTAAACCAACATCAGCTAATAATTTTAACTCTAATGTAATTTTTTTTTCTTCATTAGACATCCCTGATTGGGCATATCTAGGAGTTTGATTAGTTGAAGACTTAAAATGCCAATTTCCTCTACCTCCTTTTCCTCCATGACATACAATTTCAGTATCTCCCTTATTCGTAATCTCAAATAACTTCTTCTGAGTTTTTGGATCTTTAATAACTGTTCCAAGAGGAACATCTATATAAACATCAGTCCCGTCTGCACCCGTGCTTCTACTTTTCCCACCATCATTTCCATGTTCAGCCTTGAAATGTCTTTTAAATTTTAAATGATATAAAGTCCAATAATTTGGATTAGCTCTAATAATTATATGACCTCCTCTGCCTCCATCCCCACCGTCTGGCCCTCCTTTAGCAACATATTTTTCACGTCTTAGATGAACTGATCCTTTACCTCCTTTTCCTGAAGTAACATTTATTTTTACATAATCAACAAAATTACCTTCTGTCATAGCAATATTATTTTCTATTTAAAATTAACCAGTTATAGAGAATCTATTACTTTTTTTAATCTTATAAATATCTCATTTATTTGACCCTCACCATTAATTCCATAATATCTATCCTTTTCTTGATAATATTCTTTTAAGATTGCTGTTTTTCTGTAATACTCATTTATTCTATTTTTTACAATTAATTCATCAGAATCATCAACTCTTCCACTAGTTTCTCCTCTTTTTATTAATCTCGAAATAAGTATATTGTCTTCAACTTCAAACGCTATCATTGCTGATATCATTGTATTATTTGAAGTCATTAGCTTATCTAAGGCTATTGCTTGACTAGTAGTTCTAGGAAATCCATCGAATATAAAACCATTACAATCTAAATTATTTATAACAACTTTATTAAGCATTTCAATTGTCACTTCATCAGGAACCAATTCTCCTTTATCCATATACTCTTTTGCAAGAACCCCTAAAGAGGTGTTATTTTTAATATTGTATCTAAAAACATCACCAGTTGAAATATGAAATAAATTATAAGAATCTCTAATGAACTCTGCCTGAGTCCCTTTGCCTGCTCCCGGAGGTCCAAATAAAACTATATTTTTCATTAATAATATATTTATTGTTATGAAGATAATTTATTAAAACAAATATAATCAAATCAATAGGTTAATTTCTAATTGATTAAATATTAAAATGTATTTTTACGTTAGTTAAATTTAATCAATTATGCAGTACTTCTCTACTAATTTTAAGCTTGGTATCTTAGGTGGAGGTCAGCTTGGAAAAATGCTGCTTTCGGAATGTGCGAAATTTGATATATATACAATTGTACTTGATCCAAGTAAAGATGCTCCATGTAGTAATCTAGCTTCAGAATTTTTTGTAGGAGATTTAATGGACTATGATACTGTTTTAAATTTTGGGAAAAAGGCAGATCTTATAACTATTGAAATTGAAAATGTCAATGCTGATGCTTTAGAAAAATTAGAATCTTTAGGTAAAAAAGTTCATCCTTCTTCAAAAAATATTAAAACAATTCAACATAAGGGGCTACAAAAGCTTTTTTATAAAGAAAATAATCTTCCTACTTCTGATTTTAAAATTCACGCAAGCTTAAAATCGATTGAACAGGATGTGTTAGCAAATAAATTAACTTACCCTTTTATTTGGAAAAGCACTCAATTTGGATATGATGGGAAAGGAGTTAAAATTGTAGAGAACAATGATCAACTCAAAAAGCTTCCAAATTTAGAGTGTATAGTTGAAGAAAAAATTAAAATACAAAAAGAGCTTTCTATAATTGTTGCTAGGAATAAATCAAATGAAGAATCAAATTTTCCAATTGTTGAAATGGAATTTAATCAGCAATCCAATCTAGTAGAGCAAGTGATTTGTCCAGCAAATATTACCCAGTCAATCCAGGAAACTGCATCTAAAATCGCGATAAACTTATCTAGATCACTTAATAATATTGGTCTATTAGCAATAGAAATGTTCTTAACTCAAGACAATAAAGTTCTAATTAATGAAATTGCGCCAAGACCTCATAATTCTGGTCATCACACAATAGAGTGTTGCCATACTTCTCAGTTTGAACAACATCTAAGAAGTATTCTTAATCTACCTCTAGGGGATACATCTATTAAAATTCCAGGAATTATGTTAAATTTGGTAGGTGAAAACAAAGTTGAAGGGAATGTTGTATATGAAAATATCGAAGAGGTAATGAAATTACAAGGAGTTACGCTTCACATATATGGAAAAAGAAAATCTAGATTAAATAGAAAAATGGGGCATATAACGATTGCAAATAAGAATATAAATGACGCAATTGAAATATCTAAGGAAATAAAAAAAATAATAAAAGTAACTGCAAAATAATATGCTAGAAGTTGGAATTATAATGGGGAGTAAAAGCGATCTCCCAGTCATGCAAAATGCTATAGATATTCTAAATGAATTTGGAATAAATTCAGAAGTAGAAATTGTATCAGCACACAGAACTCCTGAAAAGATGTTTAAATACGCACAAAATGCTAAGAATAAAGGGATTAAAGTGATTATTGCTGGGGCTGGTGGCGCAGCACATCTGCCAGGAATGATTGCTTCAATAACTACCCTTCCAGTTATAGGTGTGCCCATTAAATCTAGAAATTCAATAGATGGGTGGGATTCAATTCTTTCAATCTTGCAAATGCCTGATGGCGTTCCCGTAGGAACTGTAGCCCTTAATGGCTCAAAAAATGCAGGCATCCTTGCTGCACAAATAATAGCAACTAATAATGATAAATTAAGTCAAAAAATTGAAGACTATAAAAAAGAACTTGAAAATAAAGTAATTTCTTCAAACAAAAATTTAAAATAACAATTAATTCATCATTAAAATGAATACTGAATCTTTTCTAATACGACATATTGGTCCGCGAGATGAAGATATCAAAAAAATGCTCAAGGTAATCAAGGCCAATTCTCTTGATCAGCTTATTGATGAAACCCTTCCTAATGACATAAAATTAAAAGAACCCATGAAATTGGACAATCCATTAAGTGAGTCTGAATATTTAATGCATCTTAAAAAAATATCAGCATTAAATAAAGTTTTTAAATCCTATATAGGACTGGGATATAATAGATCATATTTGCCTGCTGTTATCCAAAGGAATATTTTAGAAAACCCAGGATGGTATACAGCATATACTCCATATCAAGCAGAAATATCACAAGGCAGGATGGAGGCATTACTTAATTTCCAGACTATGATAACTGATTTAACAGGAATGGAAATTTCTAATGCATCATTATTAGATGAAAGTACTGCGGCAGCTGAAGCAATGAGTCTATTATATGCTGTAAGGGATAGACATCAGAAAAAAAATAATGTATCTAAGTTCTTTATTTCAGAAGATATTTTTCCTCAAACCCTTTCCGTATTAAAGACAAGATCAGAGCCAATTGGAATTGAATTAGTTGTTGGTAATATTGAAGATTTTGATTATGATTCTACATTTTTTGGTGCATTAATTCAATATCCCGGAGCATCTGGAGAAATAATAAATATTAATTCATTTATTTCTAAATGTATTTCAAATAATATTAAAACTGCGGTTGCAGCTGATATATTAAGTCTTATCCTTCTGGAATCTCCTGGAAAAATTGGAGCAGATGTTGTAATTGGAACAACTCAAAGATTTGGAATACCCCTGGGATATGGCGGACCACATGCAGGATATTTTGCAACTAAGGAAGCTTATAAAAGAAATATACCTGGAAGAATTATTGGTGTTTCAATTGATGCTGATGGGGATAAAGCTCTTAGAATGGCATTACAGACAAGAGAACAGCATATAAAAAGAGATAAGGCCACATCAAACATATGTACCGCTCAAGTTCTTCTAGCAGTTATGGCTGGTATGTATGCAGTATATCACGGTCCTGAAGGACTTAAAGAAATTGCTAATAAAGTTCATTTTAAAGCTGTGACACTAGCAAAAAAACTAGAATCCTTAGGGTTAAATCAGCTTAATTCATCATTTTTTGATACTATAAGAATTGAAACTAACAGGAATGATATAGAAAAAGAAGCTGAAGAAAAAGAGATAAATTTCTATTATCCAACTGAAAATATAGTTTCAATAACTATAAATGAAACAACTACTGAAGATGATCTAAATGATATAATTTCAGTTTTTTCAAAGATTACAACAAAAACAATTGCCAAATTAGATAAAATTGAAGAAGAGAATAATATTAGCAAATCATTTATTAGAAAAACTAAATTTTTGACAAATTCTGTATTTAATTCATATCATTCAGAAACTGAGTTAATGAGATACATAAAATCACTAGAAAACAAGGATTTATCCCTTACTAGATCTATGATATCATTAGGATCGTGTACTATGAAATTAAATGCAGCCGCTGAAATGCTTCCACTAAGCTGGAATCGTTTGGGAAATATTCATCCATTTGCACCAAAATCTCAAACAGAAGGATTTAATTATGTGTTAAAAAAGCTTGAAAATCAGCTTAAAGAAATTACAGGATTTTCCGCAGCATCATTACAGCCTAATTCTGGTGCTCAAGGTGAGTATGCAGGATTAATGGTAATTAAAGCATTTCATAAGAGCAAGGGAAATAATAATAGAAATATATGTTTAATACCTTCATCAGCACATGGAACCAATCCAGCAAGTGCTGTAATGGCAGGGATGAAAGTAATAGTAGTTAAATCAGATGAAAAAGGCAATATTGATATAGACGATTTAAATGCAAAAGCTATTGAAAATAAAGAAAATTTAGCTGCATTGATGATTACTTATCCTTCAACCCATGGGGTTTTTGAATC
This sequence comes from uncultured Flavobacteriales bacterium, assembly GCA_913031385.1. Taxonomy (GTDB): domain Bacteria; phylum Bacteroidota; class Bacteroidia; order Flavobacteriales; family Flavobacteriaceae. The sequence goes on from CAJWCT010000022.1 coordinate 9,070, forward strand.
AAATATAATTGAAATAACAAATATTATTCATGATAACGGGGGTCAAGTATATATGGACGGAGCGAATATGAATGCTCAAGTTGGTATAACAAATCCAAAAATAATTGGAGCAGATGTTTGCCATCTTAATCTACATAAGACTTTTGCAATTCCCCACGGAGGTGGTGGTCCTGGTGTTGGGCCTATATGTGTAGCCGAACATCTAGCTCAATTCCTGCCTTCAAACCCTATTATTAATGTAGGAGGATCAAATGCCATTAGTGCTATTTCAGCTGCTCCTTATGGTTCAGCATTAGCATGCCTAATATCATATGGATATATATCAATGCTAGGAGCAAAAGGGCTCACTAAGGCTACAAAAGTTGCAATTTTGAATGCAAATTATATAAAGGAGCGATTATCAAAAAAATATGAAATTCTATATTCTGGAGAATTTGGAAGAGCTGCGCATGAAATGATAATTGATTGCAGACCATTTAAAGAATATGGCATAGATATTAGTGATATTGCTAAAAGATTAATTGACTACGGATTTCATGCTCCAACCGTCTCATTCCCTGTTCTCGGTACATTGATGATTGAGCCAACAGAAAGTGAAAGCAAGAATGAATTAGATAGATTCTGTGATGCTATGTTATTAATTAGAGAAGAAATCTCTAATTGTTCAGAAAATGATGAAAATAATATTCTAAAAAATGCGCCTCATACACTTTCAATGGTTACATCAGATAATTGGGATTATAAGTATTCAAGAGAACAAGCTGCATTCCCAATTGAATATTTAAAAGAAAATAAATTCTGGCCATCAGTTAGAAGAGTAGACGATGCACACGGAGATAGAAATTTAATATGTAATTGTATTTCAATAAAAGAATATAGTAGTTAATATTTTAATTAATTATTAATATTTAATAAGTTTAACATAGAAACTAATAGACAATTAAAAAATGGGGCTAAAAATAATAGGTAGTGGGAGTTGTGTTCCAGAAATTGTTCAAGACAATTCTAAATTTATAAAAAGTTCATTTTATAATTCAGATGGCAGTAAAGTTGATTTACCTAATTCCGAGATCATTGAAAAATTTAAAAAAATTACTGGGATCAATGAAAGAAGATATGCAAATAAAGATTTAAATGCATCTGATCTTGGATTTATTGCTGCAAAAAATGCTATTGAGAATGCCAATATTGATCCTGAGACTATCGATTATATTATCCTTGCTCACAACTTTGGAGATGTAAAATATAAGTCAGATGAAATAGATGTCTTTCCTGGATTAGCAGTAAGAATTAAAAATTTATTAAAAATTAAAAATCCTCAATGTGTAGCCTATGATATTTTGTTTGGATGTCCAGGATGGCTTGAGGCAGTTATTCAAGCAAAAAGTTTTATAAAATCAGGTATGGCAAAACGTTGTTTAGCTATAGGAGCTGATACTTTATCGAGAGTAGTTGATGAATACGATCGAGATACAATGATCTTTGCAGATGGTGCTGGAGCAACTATTCTAGAAGATTCCGGTGAGGAAGGCGGAATTTTGTCTCATAAAACTGAGTCATATACAGTAGATGAATTATATTATTTGTATTATGGAAAATCAAACAATAAAAATTTGAATAATAATACCAGATATATAAAGATGAATGGCAGAAAAGTTTATGAATTTGCTCTAACAACTGTTCCAAATGCAATTAAAATGTGTATTGAAGAAGCTGGAATTAAAATATCTGATGTAAAAAAAATATTACTCCATCAGGCTAATGCAAAAATGGATGCTGCTATGGGTAAAAGGTTATATAAATTGTATGACATGGAATTTGACGAAGATATTATGCCTTTAACAGTTAAATATTTCGGTAATAGTTCTGTTGCAACTATTCCTACAATGTTTGATTTAATCCGAAGAAAAAAATTAGACAACCATGTTTTTAATTCTGGTGATATTATAATTTTTGCTAGTGTAGGAGCTGGCATGCATATTAATGCAATGGTTTATCAATATTAAAATTGATAAATGTATAATGACAATTTCCCATATAAAAGATTTAATATAACACTTGATTTCTTACAAAAACATATAGAAAAAAATAAATTAATTCTAGATCTAGGTGTAGAAAATCCCTTTTCATTATTAATTAGAGATAGTGGCTATAGAGTAAATAATACTTCAGGAGAAGACCTTGATATTGATAGATCAAGAATTATAAATTCAAATGCTGAAGTAATAACTGCTTTTGAAATTTTTGAACATTTACTGAACCCCTACAATGTTCTTAAAGATATTAAAGCAAAACAACTAGTAGCAAGTATTCCATTAAGATTATGGTTTGCAAGTGCATATAAAAACAATAATGATGAAAGAGATAGGCATTTTCACGAATTTGAAGATTGGCAATTTAATTGGCTACTTAATAAAACAGGATGGAAAATTATAGATTATAAAAAGTTTACAAATCCTGTAAAAAAGATAGGTTTGAGGCCATTTCTTAGATTGTTTACTCCAAGATATTATTTAGTATATGCGGAAAAAATATAATACATTATATGAATATTTATATTATAATACCTGTATTTAATGAAGAAAAGTATCTGCGGGAATCTATGGACTCCATAGTAAAACAGACATTGCTTCCAAAAAAACTTTTACTTGTAAATGATAGTTCAACTGATAATTCAGAAAAAATCCTAAAAAAATATTCTAATGAATTTTCTTGGATTAAATATATAAACATAAAATCAAAACAAGTTCATATGCCTGGAGAAAAGGTAATCAATACCTTTAATAAGGGGTTAGACAAACTTGATTCAAATTATGATATAATATGCAAATTTGATTCTGACATTGTCTTGCCTAAGAATTATCTTGAATCAATTATAAATATATTCAATGGTGACCCAAAAGTCGGAATAGCTGGAGGAAATCTATATATAAAGAAAAAAAACAATTGGGTATATGAAAAAATCTCATCAAAGAATCATGTTAGAGGTCCAATTAAATCCTATAGAAAAAAATGCTTTGAAGATATTCAAGGATTAAGAAAATCAATAGGCTGGGACACAGTAGATGTTTTAATTGCAGAATTTTATGGTTGGAAAATAAAGACAGATAAATCGTTAATTGTTAAACATTTAAAACCTACAGGAGCAAACTATGGCTATAATTCTAAATTTCTTCAAGGAGAAGCATTATATAAGATGAGATTTGGGATGATATTAAGTATAATTTCTGTATTAAAAACCTCGATTAATACAGGTAGGTTTTTAATGATATTTTTTGCTTTTTTTGGATATATTAATGCACTTATTAAAAGAAAAGAAAGAATTGTTACAAAGGAACAAGGAAAATTTATTAGAAAACATAGATGGCAAAAAGCTTTTTCTAATGTATTAAAAGTTTTAGAGATTCTAAATCTACATTTCCCCCAGAAATAACTACACCTACTTTTTTGTTTTTGTAAAGTTCTTTTTCAGCAATCAATCCAGCTAATGCTACAGCGCTAGAAGGCTCAATAACAATATCTAATGTTTCAATAAAAATTTTCAATGCATCTATAATCTCATCTTCCTTTACACAAATAATTTTACTTATTAATTTTTTAATTATTGGAAAATTAATATCCCCCAGATTTGTTCTTAGTCCATCAGCAATTGTAGTTGTACTAGTATTATATTCAATCTTTCCGCTCCTTAATGACCTATAGGCATCATCTACTTGTTTGGGCTCTACTCCTATTACCTCACATTTATTAGAAAAAACATCTGAAGCTATTGCAATTCCTGAAATTAATCCTCCTCCTCCAATAGGTGCTAAAATGTAATCTAGATCTGGATGTTCTTCTAATAGTTCTGTTCCAATAGTTGAATTTCCCAGTATTACATCAATATTATTAGATGGATGAATAAAATGTAAATCATTTTCTAATAAAATTTTAGAAGTTGTTTTTTCTCTAGCTTCAAGAGTTGATTTGCATTCAATCAAATTGATATCATATTTCAAAACAGAGTGTTTCTTAATTCCTGGAGCATTTTCTGGCATAACTATATAAGCATCTATGTTTTGCAAATTGGATGCACATGCTAGAGCCTGAGCAAAATTTCCTGACGAATGTGTTATAACCCCCTTTTCCTTAGATTTTTTTGAAAGAGAATTAAGTGCATTTGAAGCTGCTCTTATTTTAAAAGAGCCTGTTTTCTGAAAATTCTCACATTTAAAATAAACGTTACACTTGCATAAATTATTAATAAAATCAAATTGCAAAACAGGTGTTCTATTTATAAACGGCTTAATATTCTTGTGAATTTCTAATAATAAATCTTTAGAAAATTCCATGAAATTTATTATTAATTTTTTTTAAGATAATTTAAAGATGCATCAGAAAGTTTTTTAATTCCTTTTAAATAATCTCCACCGGCAGTTGCATAGAATGGCTGTCCGCCTCCATTAGCCTTAACATGTTTTGATAATTCACTAATTACTTTACGTGCATCATACTTTTTGCTACTTGCAAGATCTTTTGAAATATAGCAGCTTATATATACTTTAGAATTGAATTCAGAAATTAGAATAATAAATAAATTATCTAATTCATTTCCAAGACTAAAAATTAAATCTTTCATTGCTGATGGACTTAAGGAAACGTTTTTTGAAATAAACCTAATTCCTTTCTTTTCTTTTATTTCGGATTTAATCGAATCCTTTATTGAATTAGTTTTTTCTTTTATAAATTGATCTCTTTCTTTCTTTAGTCTATTCTTTTCATCTATTAACTCAGCAATAGATTTGACAATGTCTCCCGAGTTATTTAATAATTTCTTTGTTTTATTATACTCACTTTCTTTATCAGTGAAATATTCTTTTACTGAATCAAATGTAATGGCTTCTATTCTTCTTATTCCTGAAGCTATAGCCCCTTCAGATTTTATCTTAAACTGCCATATATCAGAAGTGTTTTTTACATGAGTTCCTCCACAAAGCTCATATGAGCTCCCAAATTTAATCGTCCTTACTGTATCTTCATATTTTTCGTCAAATAAAGCAATTGCTCCATCAGAAATAGCTTTATCAATTGGAACATTTCTGTTTTCTTCTAAACCTAATTTTCCTTCAATTCTTGCATTAACAAAATTTTCAATTTCAGTTAACTGCTCCATATTTACTTTAGAGAAATGTGAAAAATCAAAACGCAAATGATCAGAGCTTACTCTGCTGCCCTTTTGCTGAACATGATCTCCTAAGACTTCTCTTAAAGCTTGATGAAGAAGATGAGTTGCAGTATGATTGCACTGGGTTCTAAACCTTTGTTTTTTATCTACTACTGCATCAAATGTCTCTGATATATTTTTTGGTAAGTTTTTTGTTATATGAACAGATAAATTACCTTCTTTAACAGTATCAGTTATATATATAATATCTCCATTGGGAGACTCTAAATAGCCTTTGTCTCCTACTTGACCCCCTGATTCAGCATAAAAAGGTGTTAAATTAAATACTAACTGATACAATTCTCCATCCTTAGAAGAAATTACTTTTCTATATTTTACTAATTTTACCTTAGATTCTAGAGAATCATATCCTATAAACTCTTGTACTGGATCATTAATCAAAACTACCCAATCATCAACTGATTTTTCACTTGCAGCTCTTGATCTGTTTTTTTGATTTTCCAATTCCTTTTCAAATTCTTTTATATCAAGTTTAAACCCTTTTTCATTTAATATTAAACAAGTCAGATCAACAGGGAATCCAAATGTATCATATAATTCAAAAGCTTTTTTGCCAGAAATTATCTTTTTCTTGCTTGAATTGATTATTTGATCTAATAGTATCAGTCCTTGATCTAAGGTCTTTAAAAAGGAGCTCTCCTCTTCTTTTATAACATTTTCTATTAGTTTTCTTTGTGATTTTATTTCTGGATATGCCCTTCCCATATTTTTAACTAGAACACCAACTAATCTATATATAAAAGGCTCCTTTTTGTCTAAAAAAGTAAAAGCATATCTAATAGCTCTCCTTAAAATACGTCTTATAACATATCCGGCTCCAGTATTACTAGGAAGTTGACCATCAGAAATTGAGAAAGAAACTGCTCTTAAATGGTCAGATATAACACGCATAGCTACATCCGTATCATTTTCTGTACCATAATCCAATGCAGTAATAGCTTCAATTTCTCTAATGATAGGTGTAAAAATATCTGTTGAATAATTGGAATCTACTCCCTGAATAACCATGCATAATCTTTCAAACCCCATCCCAGTATCAATGTGTTTTTTAGGTAAATTCACTAATTTTCCATTTGCCTTCCTATTGTACTGAATAAATACCAAATTCCACAATTCAACAACCTTTGGATGATCTTTATTTATCAAATCTCTTCCAGGTGCATTTTTCTTTTCTTTTTCACTCCTTAAATCAATATGAATTTCACTACATGGACCGCAAGGACCTTGATCTCCCATTTCCCAGAAATTATCCTTCTTTCCGAAATTTAATATTCTTTCCTTAGGAAGTATTTTTTTCCATATATCATATGCTTCTGTATCTAATGGAATATTGTCTTTATTAGATCCACAAAATATTGTTATATATAGATCATCTGGGTTAATTTTATAAACTTTTGTTAATAATTCCCAAGACCATTCAATAGCTTCTTTCTTAAAATAATCTCCAAAGCTCCAATTACCAAGCATCTCAAAAAATGTATGATGGTAAGTATCTATTCCAACTTCTTCTAAATCATTATGTTTCCCTGATACCCGAAGACATTTTTGACTATTAGCAATTCTCTTACTTTTAGGGTTAGATTCTCCTAGAAAAAACTCCTTAAATGGTACCATTCCTGAGTTAATGAACATTAAACTAGGATCATTTTTTGAAATAATGGGTGCAGAAGAATGTATCTGATGATTTTTACTAACAAAAAAATCCAAAAATTTATTTCTTATTGTTTGAGAATTCATTTTTCAGATTAGCATTAAACTAAATTACACATAATGTAAAACTATTGTTATATTTGCATTATTATTTTTGCAATCATAAGAATATACAAAAATACAATTTTAAATTATGCCTAAAGTAAAATATTATTACGATTCTGATACACTTTCGTATAAAAAAATTAAAACAACTAAAAGAACTGTTTTGAAATACGTTTCAGTATACCTTTTGGGTTCTGCATTGTTTGGGTTTTTATTTATTTTAGTTGCAAGTAAATATTTTGAATCCCCTAAAGAAAAATCTCTAACACGAGAATTACAAAACTTACAAATGCAATTTGAAGTTCTAAATAAAAAAATGGATAATTCAGAAAGTGTATTGTCAAATATTGAAGAAAGAGATAATGCAATATATAGAATATATTTTGAGACTAATCCAATTAGTGAAGATAAAAGAAAAGCAGGTATTGGTGGCGTAAATCGTTATAAAAAATATGATGGCTATGATTACTCAAACTTAATCAAAGAGAGTGCTAAAAGAATTGATATTTTACAAAAAAGAATGATTATTCAGTCTAAGTCTCTAGACGAAATAACAAACCTTGCCTCTAAAAAGGAAAAATTATTAAAATCAATTCCTGCAATTCAACCGATAAACAATAATGATTTAACTAGAATAGCTTCAGGTTTTGGTTATAGATCAGACCCATTTACAAAAGTTATGAAATTTCATTATGGCATGGACTTTACAGCTCCTAGAGGAACACCTGTTTATGCCTCTGGTGATGGTATTGTTAGGAGAGCAGATAGTAGGTCCTCTGGATTTGGAAAACATATTAGAATTGATCATGGATATGGATATACAAGTTTATATGCTCATCTCTATAAATACAATGTAAAAAAATATCAAAAAGTAAAAAGAGGTGACCTAATTGGCTATGTCGGAAGTACTGGAAGGTCTAATTCGCCGCATCTTCACTATGAAATATTTAAAGATAAGATTAAAGTTAATCCTGTTAATTTCTATTATGGTAATTTAACTGCTAAAGAATTTGATGAATTACTAAAGCAAACTTCTGTTGTAAATGAATCACTTGACTAATGGATATTGAGCTGCCTGAAAAAAGATATTATTCGATTGGTGAAGTAGCTGACGCCTTTGATGTTAATCCATCACTAATTAGATTCTGGGAAACTGAATTTTCAATTTTAAATCCTAAAAAAAATACAAAGGGTAATAGGAAATTTACAACTAAAGACATTGAAAATTTAAGACACGTTTATTTCTTAGTAAAGGAACGAGGATATACTATTGACGGTGCAAAAACATATATAAAAGAGCATAAAAAAAAATCTCTAAACACTCTTGGTATAATAAATAAACTAAAAGAAATTAGATCTAGATTAATAAAGATAAAGGAACAACTTTAACTTATTTCTTTCTCATATATATATCAATCTGCGCTCCACATAAATCAAAATTTTCTCTAATCTTATTTTCAAGAAATCTCTTATAAGATTCCTTTATATACTGAGGCAAATTACAAAAGAAAGCAAATTGGGGATGTGAAGTAGGAAGTTGTGTGATGTATTTTATCTTCACATACTTCCCCTTTATTGCTGGTGGTGGATACTTAGCAATTATTGGTAATAAAATATCGTTTAATTCTCTAGTTTTAATTTTTTTAGACCTATTAGTATATACATCAACCGCTGATTCAATTGCCTTATAAATTCTTTGTTTACTTATTATTGAAGTGAAAATAATTGGAACATCCACAAATGGTTCAATTTCCTTCTTTATTTGAGATTCATATTTCTTTGTTGATTTATTATCTTTTTCAATTAAATCCCATTTATTAGCAATAATTACTATTCCTTTTTTATTTCTTTCACATAACCAAAAAATATTTTTTACTTGTGAATCGAATCCTCTACTAACATCATAAATTAATAGACATACATCAGAATATTCAATAGCCCTAACGCTTCGCATTACAGAATAAAACTCAAGATTTTCTTTTACTTTTGATTTTCTTCTAATCCCTGCTGTATCTATCAAATTAAATTCAAATCCAAATCTATTATATTTTGAATGAATGGAGTCTCTAGTTGTGCCTGGTATTTCAGTAACTATGTTTCTATTCTCTCCTATTAAAGCATTAATAAATGACGATTTTCCTGCATTAGGCCTTCCAACAACGGCAAATTTTGGCAAATTATCTGAAAGATCCACTTCATCTGAAAAATCTTTTACAATAGCATCAAGCAAATCACCTGTGCCAAATCCATTAATACTAGCAATTGGATAATATTTTTCAATTCCTAATTCAAAAAATTCACTTGCATCATTAACTCTACTAGAATTATCTACTTTATTGACAACTAGATATACTGGTTTATCAATTTTTCTTAGCATATTAGCTATATCCTTATCCATAGATGTTATTCCAGACTCTACATCAACCATGAAGATAATAATATCAGATTCGTCAATTGCTAGGTCAACTTGTTTATCAATCTCTAACTCAAA
>CAJWCT010000023.1 GCA_913031385.1 uncultured Flavobacteriales bacterium
TAATAGTTTTTGGAAAAAAATTGGATCGAATATTTCAAATTATAAAACCTATCCAAAAATTGTTGGAGAGACAGGTGGAAAAGATTTTATTCTTGCCCATAAATCTGCTAATCCAAAAGAAGTATCTACAGCAATAACAAGAGGTGCATTTGAGTTTCAAGGTCAAAAATGTAGTGCTGCCTCAAGAGGATATATTTCAAAATCTATATGGAATTCTGTAAAAGCAAACCTAATTGAAGATTTAAAATCAATTAACATGGGGTCGCCTGAAGATCTAAGCAATTTTATGACTGCTGTAATTCATGAAAACTCATTTGACAAAATCGCAAAATATATTGATAATGCTAAAGCTGATTCGAAAGTTCAGGTAGTAGCAGGTGGATCATACGATAAATCAAAAGGGTATTTCATTGAACCAACCGTTTTGGTGGCTAAGGATCCTAATTATGTTACTATGAGAGAAGAAATCTTTGGACCAGTTATTACAATATATGTCTATGATGATAATGATTTTGATAAAACATTGGATCTAATTGACTCTAGTACTAAATATGCATTGACAGGTGCTGTTTTAGCTAAAGACAGAAATGTTATTGAAAAAGTAACGAAAGCATTAAAAAATGCAGCTGGAAACTTTTATGTAAACGACAAACCAACCGGTGCAGTAGTTGGAAAACAACCTTTTGGTGGCGCTAGGGCTTCAGGAACAAATGATAAAGCTGGAAGTATGTTAAATCTGCTCAGATGGGTATCCCCTAGATTAATTAAAGAAACATTTGTAACACCAACTGACTACAGATATCCTTTTCTATCTAAAGACTAGCTAATTAAAATCCTGAAAAGAATTTATTCTTGAAAACTGTGAATTAATTGCAGTGTTATTCTGATTTACTATCATAACAACTATCCCTAGATTGGCAGGGTTATATCCTGAATCAATTTCAAGAGAATAATTAAAAAAAGTATCGTTTAATGCAGGAGTTGGATTCTCCATAGAATCTCCTAAAACATTAGTAAATGAATGTCTTAGAACATCATTGTGAACAAAATCTACTATTGGATTTCCCATTCCAAAAAAGTAACTATTCTCATCATAATTATAATAATTAGTTTGATCATATATTAGATTGTCCTCAACTAGATAGGCAACTATTTTGTGATTATTAAGATCTTCCTCGGAAACAACCCTAAGATTAATTGCTAAAATCATACCATCCATTTGGCTATCAATTGAAATACCAATTGAATTGTCAGTATCAATCAGTGATTCAATTGGGCTTGAAGCGTATGGATAGGACCAGTCTGTAGTTCTATTTATTCTTCCCGTTGGAAAACCATTAATACCAAATTCATATCTAAGATCTGATTCTTGTGGAATTGTCATTTCATCACCATTATGAATAGCAACAACTGACAAATCATTGGTGATCACTCGTACTTGTTCAATAGCATGACTAACACTAGGACAATATCCGCACCAAGTTCCCGTGTAATCTTCCAAAACAACTTTTGTCCTAGGAATAACGATACTAAATGTTCTTGTATCGCTATTGTAAATTGCTGAGTCAATACTATATTCAGCATAAACCTGATGAGTGCCAATTTCAGAATAGCTAATTTGATTTCCAGCAATTGCCACTCCATCAACAATAAAGCTAGATTCTAAAGTTAGATCATTCCCCTCTGCATCAAATACTTCAAAAGTGATCTCTTGATTTCTTAAATATGATGAATGAACTGCTAAACCGGTTACAATTTCAGGCTCAACAACTTCATAAAAAAAAGATTCACTCCTGCTACAGCTCAATGTAACAATGAGCATTAATAAAATTAAAGGATACCTTAAAAAGGAGTTCATAAAAATCACTTAAGCTGAGGCCAAATTTACATATTTTTGAAATAATTATAATTATAATTAAAAACAAAACTATCTTTGCAATAAATTATATCATATGAGAAATTTTATTTTCTTATCTGTATTTCTACTATCATTTGCTGGGTTTTCCCAAAAAATACTGCCAGATATAAATCTTAAAACATTTGAAGGGGATAAGGTAAATATTGCTGATTTAACTTCAAATGATAAGATCGCTATTTTGTCCCTATGGGCAACATGGTGTGTGCCCTGCATTAAAGAGCTAGATGCAATAAATGAGTTGTATGACCAGTGGAAAGCTGAGGTTGATTTTGAAGTTTATGCAATATCTGTCGATGATAGCAGATCTATCAACAGGGCAAAAGCATTAGTAAATGGAAAAGGATGGGAGCATAATATACTTCTGGATACAAATCAAGATTTAAAAAGGGCATTAGGAGCATCCGCTATTCCTGAAACAATAATTGTTAAAAACAATGAGATCCTTTACCAACATACTGGTTATAGAAATGGTGATGAATATGAACTTTTTGACAAACTCAAAAAACTTTCTAAAGAATGAAAAATATATTTTTTATAATATCTCTATTTTTCTTTTCAATAATTTACTCTCAAGACCAGCCCTATATATATGGTAGTTTTGAAAGCAATTCACAATTATTACAAGATGATGAGTCTTTAGGATTCATATCTCCTGAAGATAACTTTAGATCAAATAATTATTTTCAAATAAACTACCAAATAAATAATATTCTAGCTGGTATTCAATATGAAGGTTATTTGCCTAGTTCACTACTAGGGTTTTATCCTGAACTCGATAATCAAAATAAAATAACTAATTACTTTATAAAGGTTCAAAATCAGAAAAGTGATATAACCGTGGGGTCTTTTTATGAGCAGTTTGGTAACGGACTCATTTTTAGATCATGGGAAGATCGTCAACTAGGCATAAATAACGCAATTAAAGGAATAAAATTAAAATATTATCCATCTGATAATATTGAATTGACAGGCTTGTATGGTCAGCAAAGAGATGGATTTAATTACACAGCATCAACGATTCAAGGGTTAAATACTGATATAAGTTTAAATCAAATACTTAATCTAAAAGAAATTGATTTATCAATTGGCTCTAGTATCGTAAATAGATATCAAGAAAATGGATCTAATGATTCTATTCCTTCAAATGTTACAGCTTATGGCGGTAGAGTGAATATGTATGCAGGTGACTTTTCTCTTAATATAGAAGGTGCAATTAAAGATCCTGATGTGATTGCTAACGAAAATGTCCTAGTATCTAACAGACTATATGATGGTACAGCCTTGCAGGTTGATTTTGGATATTCAAAAAAAGGAATTGGAATAAACACAACATTTAGACGTCTAGAAAATTTTAATTTCTATAGTGATAGACTAGCAGAAGGTAACATCTACAATCAAAAAACATTGAGCTTTACCCCTGCTCTTAGTAAACAGCAGGACTATCTACTAACAAATATTTATATATACAATTCACAGCCTAGATTGGTAATGAATTCCATTGAAAAAAGATCAGGTGAAGTAGGTTTTCAAAATGATTTTTATTACACCTTTGATAAAGATAATTTCCTAGGAAAATATAAGACAAAAATTGCTTTTAATTTTTCATACTGGAGCGGCATAGAGTCCACATTTAATCAAGATAATTCGTATGATGTGAAATTTATTGGAAATGGAGATAGATATTATAGAGATTTAAACTTGGAAATAAAAAATAGATGGAATTCTAAATTAAGAACAGCAATTACCTTTTTAGATGTAATTATAGACAAGGGCATTACATTGGGTGGTCCCCTTGGAGTTCAAGGAGATATCAAAGCAAAAGTTGGAGTTATTGAAGCAAATTATCTTCATGCAAATGGAAAATCTTCTAGAGGGGTACTTCAACATTTATGGACTAAAAACGATAGAAAAAACTGGCTAGGATTTGTTTATGAATATGGAATCTCATCATCGGTAAATGTTTTTGTTTCAGATGGATGGAATTACGGAAGATCTGACAAAATACATTACTACAACCTAGGTGGTAGTTATTCAAAAAATAGTACTAGAGTAAGTCTTAACTACGGAAGACAAAGAGGTGGACTTATATGTATTGGTGGGGTATGTAGATATGTTCCAGAGAGTAACGGATTCAATCTAAACCTTAGTCATTCTTTTTAATTCAATATAATTTTCTTGAATATTGAAGTGCCATTTTCCTCTCTAAAATTCAGCAAATATAAATGATTTGGTATAATTGATGAATTAATATAGTTATCTCCTATTTGAATATCTTTTTCTATAATTAAGGAACCTCTTACATCATATATATTTAGTTGATATTGTTTTTCAGAGTGTATTTTCAATACACCATTCGAATGAGAAAGTGTAGCATTAATTTGATCAAAACCATCAACACTTAGAGTAGAAGAATAATAATATCCTACAGATAATTCAGTCATTAACTCCGCTTGTGAAACAACTTCATTTCCATCTCCATCAACCATATAAAACCTAAAGGTATATTCTACTGGTGTACTTCCATCTCCGGGATCTTCATTAAAAAAGTGATCTCCAGATGATACTTGAGTATCATTTGGTGCAATAGTTACAAAAGAATTAGATGGATAACTTTGATTTGCACTTATACCATAATAGCATTCTCCAAAACATAATTCCATTAAACTTCCATCGGTTCCAGAAAAACTTACAACCTCAACTTTTACATTAATGTCTTCAGACGAATCATTTCTTACGTAAAAACCTAAAGATGCATCTGGATATGTAATTTCTGAAAATTCAAGAACTTCATTATCCTCTATCACAACTCCATCAGTTGTTTCTAATGAAAAGGCATATTCAACCTGTGAATAAACAAATATGTTAGTTAAAAAAAGTGCTATAAAAAGAAATATTCTGGAACTGATCATAAGTATATGTTTCAATATATAAAACAAAAATAAACAAAACTCCTTATATTTGAAAAAAATAAAACTCCATGAAAAAACAATACATTTTACTTTTTACTTTTTTATTATCATCTCTAGGTTATATTTCAGCGCAAACGATCGTTTCAACATCGTCTGAAAACAAAAATGCAATTGTTGAGGAGTCAACCGCAATCCATTGTTCTTATTGTCCAGATGGTCATTATATGCTAAATCAAATTGTTGACCAAAACCCAAATGATGTTTTTGTAATTAAATTTCATGAAGGAGGATATGCATGGGATTGTGATCCTAATGGTGGTCATGATTTTAATAATGCACTTGCAAATCAATTAGGAAATATGGCAGCGGCTAATGGACAACCTTCTGCCTCAGTTAATCGCCAAGTCTTTAGTAATTTATCTATGACCGGTGGAACCGCTATGAGTAGAAGTTATTGGAGTACTGCTATTTCACAAGTTTTACAAGAGAGTGCTTATGTTAATGTTGGTCTTGAAGCAGAATTAGCTGGTAATGTGCTAACAATTCATGTAGAGGCATACTATACGGCAAGCAGCCCTGAATCGACTAACTATTTACATGTTGTAATAATGCAAGATGAAACTGTTGGCCCACAATTGGGAGCAAATGATTTTAACCCAAGCTATGTAGTTTCAAGTTCACCAAATTCTAATTATCAGCATAATGAATATGATTACAGACATATGGATAGATTAGTAGATATGGTTGATGGAATTAGTGGAGATGCAATTACTACAACTTCAACGGGTAGTTTTATTGATAGAACCTACACTTATACGCTTCCAGAGATGTATAATGATGTACCCGTTGATCTAGCTGAAATAGAAGTTGCTGCATTTGTTACAGGCGGTGATGAGATTATTAATGGTTATAAGGTTCCCGTTTCATATCTTGATTATGATGTTGCTGTAGCGAGTATTGATTCTCCATCAGGCAATGGAGTTTACTCTGATAACGAAAATATTGTTGTTACATTAGAAAACTTAGGTGAAAATACAGTATCAAATTTTGATGTTTCCTATCAAGTTAACGGTGGAAATACTGTAACAGAAAGTTTTACTGGATCTATAGCATTTAATGAAACTTCTCAGTTCACTTTTTACGCTACATATGATTTTTCAACTCCAGGAGATTATGAAATTGTAGCCAGTACATCATTGACAAGTGATGAGAATAATAGTAATGATAGCTCTTCTACTAGTTTTACTAGTATTGTAGGGGGAGACTGTCCTGATGAGTATTCACTTCCAATAGTCTGGAGAGACAACTTTGAATGTCATACAGAATTTGCCATTAGTAATATTGGAGACTGGGTAATCCATGACCTAGAAGGAGGACAAACTTGGGGAGCTAACGATATTGGTTACACTAATGAAGGTTATTTTGGTAGTGGAATAATATATAATCATGCACTGGCTTCTGATGAGACTACTGCCGCAAGTCTAACAAGTTTTGATGATTGGGCACCATATGAGGGTAATCAAGGATTATATTTCTTTGCATCCGGTGCAAATTCAACTACATTTCCCAATGATGATTGGATGATAAGCCCTGAATTTACTTTAAATGGAGTTACTTCTCCAACCTTTAGTATGTGGGCAAAATCAGTAACCGCTCAATACGGTCTTGAAAGATTCCAAGTTGGGGTTGGAAATTCTACCGATTATAATGACTTTACAATAATTTCTAGTGGAGCGTATATTGAGGCGCCAACAGATTGGACGCAATATCAATTTGACTTAAGTCAGTATGAAGGTCAAACAATTAGAATTGCTATTCATTATATTGGAAATGATTCTTTTGTACTACAAACAGATTCATATACTGTTGACGGAACATTAGGAATTGGTGATAGCGAGATAAATAACTTTGAATATTTCTATAATGTAAGTTCTAAGACTTTGGAAATGACATCAGATGAGACCTTAAGAAAGATTCAAATATTTAACATCTTAGGTCAAAAAGTATTTGAAGAAAATATAAATAGTAACGTACATACATCTAATCTAAGAGATTTAGGAGCTTCAATCTATATTATTAATGTTGAAGGAACTACAGGTGTGAGAAGTTTTAAACTACTGATTCAGTAATTTTCTGTTCACTTTACTGGTACGTAGACTAATTTTTTATTTATAAAATAATGGTCATCAAAATAATCGTTGATGGCCACTATTTTTTTATTTTCAACTCTAGAGAGTTCCTTGTCAAGATCTCCACCCTTCAATGCAATTATTCCATTTGGAACTAAATTATTAGAATTAGGACTAATATTATTTACGGTCCATTTAAGGATTGTTGACATATCTGCTACAGCTCTTGTTAAGATAAAATCAAATTTATCATCTATATCCTCTACCCTTTTACACTGAGTAGTTACATTATCTAGTACTAGTTCATTTGAAACTGCATCCACTACTTTAACTTTTTTTTCAATACTATCAATTAAATGAAATTTAGCATCAGGAAATAAAATTGCTAGTGGAATACCTGGGAAACCTCCGCCAGTTCCAACATCAATAATATGTGTACCCTTATTGAATTGAATAAATTTTGCAATAGCTAATGAATGCAAAACATGTTTTAAGTATAAACTGCCAATATCTTTTCTAGAAATAACATTAATTTTAGAATTCCAGTATTTATATAATGATTCTAATTTCTCAAATTGAATTAATTGATCCCTAGATAAATCATTAAAATATTTCTGAATTAATTTCATAAAATAATGTTTCAACAAAAATAGGTTTTTGTCCACAATTGTTTCAAAATGAAAGATAAAGAAATTACATTTATAAATATGTTTGAATTTAACCAGTTCCTAAATAAATGAATTCCAAAACCATACTTTTTAATAGAAAAAATTCTTCAGCTTTTTTTAGAACCTTAAATGAAAGAGTAAATAATTATTTCAATGAAAATAAAATTGCAAAAAATGGTAATTGGAAACTATGGGTAAAAACATTCATAATGTTTAGTTTGCTTATTACCCCTTATGTATTAATATCAATTTTTACAATACCAATCTGGCTACAAATTTTATTTTCGATTATCATGGGCATTGGTTTAGCAGGTGTTGGCATGAATGTTATGCATGACGGGTTGCATGAATCATTTTCTAATAAAAAATGGATCAATAGATTAATGGGTAGCAGTATATATTTATTAGCAGGCAATAGATATAATTGGCAAGTACAACATAATGTTTTGCATCATACTTATACTAATATTCATGGTCACGATGAAGACTTAGAAGCTGGAAGAATTATACGATTTTCTAAACATTCTAAGTGGAGATGGTATCATAAATTTCAGCATTACTACTCAATTTTATTGTATGGATTACTGACAATAAATTGGGCAATAATTGTAGATTTTCTTCAAATGAAAAGATATATGAAAAGAAAATTATCACATGGAAAATTTCCAAATCCATTTGTAAACTGGACTAAATTAATAATATCCAAAATTTTATATTTTTTGTTTTGGATTTTTATTCCAACTCTTGTCTTTAAAATAGTCTGGTGGAAAGTTCTGATTTCTTTTATTGTAATGCATTATACTGCAGGCTTAATACTAAGCCTAGTATTTCAGTTAGCTCATATAATGGATGAAGCTGATATGCCTGTCCCAGATTCTAAAGGGAATATAAAAAATACCTGGGCTATTCATCAATTAAAAACAACAGTTAATTTTGCTTGTAATAATAAATTAGTTAATTGGTTCACTGGTGGCTTAAACCACCAGGTTGAACATCACATATTTCCCAATATATCTCATATTCACTATAATAAAATAGCAAAAATTGTAAAGAAAACAGCAAAAGAGTTTAATCTTCCTTATAATGAGATTAAAACTACAAAAGATGCTATTATTGCTCATTTTAAATACTTACGTTTAATGGGAGTTAAACCAGCCTTATAAGAATTGAAAAAATGAAAGAACTTCTATCTGATAGAATTAATAATTTGGCTGTATCACAGACACTTGCAATGGCTGCTAAAGCAAGAGAATTACAATCCCAAGGGAAAGATGTTATAGGACTTAGTTTGGGTGAGCCTGATTTTAATACTCCTGATTTTGTAAAAGAAGCAGCTATAAAAGCAATCCAGGATAACTATAATTCATATACCCCAGTTGATGGGTATGTTGAATTAAAAAAAGCAATTATTAATAAATTTGAAAGAGATAATAAATTAAACTACAATTTATCCCAAATAGTTGTCTCAACTGGTGCAAAACAATCTTTATCTAACATAGCTGCTGCACTTATTAATCCCGGAGATGAAGTAATTCTTCCATGTCCATATTGGGTTAGCTACAGAGATATTATTAAATTAAATGGAGGTGTTCCTATTGAGGTAAAAACAAATATATCTTCAGATTTTAAAATCAGTGGTGAAGATTTAGAAAAAAATATAACAAGTAAAACTAAAATGCTTTGGTTTAGCTCACCTTGTAATCCAAGTGGGTCCGTATATAGTAAATCTGAACTTAAGGAAATTTCTGATGTACTATTGAGGCACCCTGAAATTTATGTTGTATCTGATGAAATATACGAACACATCAATTTCTCTGGTGGGCATTCCAGTATTGCAGCATTTGATGGTATGTATGATAGAACAATTACTGTAAATGGAGTCTCTAAAGCCTTTGCAATGACCGGTTGGAGGATTGGCTATATTGGTGGTCCTAAGTGGGTTGCTAGAGCCTGTAATAAAATGCAGGGACAAGTTACTAGTGGAGCAAATTGCATTGCGCAAAGAGCAGTAATAACTGCTTTACAAGAGAATCCTTCAAAAATTCATTACATGGTTGATGAATTTAAAGAAAGAAGGGACCTTATTTTAGGTTTGCTAGATCAGATAAATGGATTTACATGTAATAAACCTGAAGGGGCATTTTATGTGTTTCCAGATGTATCTCATTACTTTGGTAAAACAATTGATGGAACAACTATTAATAACGCTTCTGATATGTCTATGTTTTTACTAGAAAAGGCATTAGTTGCCACTGTAACGGGTGATGCTTTTGGTGATCCTAATTGCATTAGAATATCCTATGCTGCTTCTCAGGAACAACTAATTGAAGCTGTTTCAAGAATAAAAAATATTCTAAATTAATCTTACGTATTTCTCCAGAAATAAGGGGTAATAATAATTAGAACCGTATACAGCTCTAACCTTCCTAATAACATTAAGAAAGATGACCACCATTTAGCTAAAAATGGTAAATTATAAAAATTAGAAGATGGTCCAAAATCTCCAATAGAAGGACCTACATTACCTAAACTAGATGCAGAAACCCCAAGTGAAGATTCAAAATCTAAACCAAGTATTGAGAAAACTAATGCACCTGCAATAAAGGACAACATATATACAATAAAAAATCCTAGTATATTAAACATAATTCCACTTGAAACAGATTTCTCATTATATCTAATTGGTAAAATTGCATGTGGATGTAATATCCTTTTAAATTGTAACAGGCCGTTCTTAATTATTAATAAGTGTCTCATAACCTTAAATCCACCTGCTGTACTTCCAGTAGAACCTCCTACAAACATTAATCCAAAGAAAATTAGTAAAAGAATTGGACCCCAGGCGGTGTAATCTGCTGTTGTAAAACCAGTTGTTGTAATTATAGATACTACTTGAAAGAGTGCATGCCTAAAAACTCCTTCTATTCTAGTAAAACCTTCAGTTAATTCTGAAAGAAAATCAGTATTTAAATAAATTACTGATGCAACTATAAGAGTAAATACTGCAATAAAGAGGCTATAAATTTTAAATTCATCGTTTTTAATTATATTTCTGAACTTTCCTTTAAATCCAAAATAACTAAGAACAAAATTAGTCCCAGCTATAAACATAAAAAATATCACAATGTATTGAATCAGGGGTTGATCATTCCAAAAAGCAAGACTTTCATTCTTTGTAGAAAAGCCTCCAGATGCTATATTACTCATAGAATGATTAATAGCATCAAAAATAGTCATACCTGCGAATGTTAATAGAACGGTTTCTATTAGAGTATATGATAAATAAATTAACCATAGTCTCTTAGCTGTATCGGTAATTCTTGGATGTAATTTGTCTGTATTCATCCCTGGAGATTCAGCACTAAAAAGCTGCATACCACCAATTCCCAGTAAAGGCAATATTGCAATAGCAAAAACTATTATTCCCATGCCACCTAGCCAGTGCGTAATACTTCTCCAAAATAGAATTCCCTCCGGCATAGCCTCAACATCATTTAAAATTGTTGCTCCAGTGGTTGTAAAACCTGAAGTTGTTTCAAATATTATATTAGAAAATCCATCTATAGTTCCTGTCAGTAAGTAGGGAAGTGTACCTGTAAAAATCATTGCCAACCACCCTAGAACAACAACAAGATACCCTTCTCTTTTATTTAGCTGTTTATCATGATTTCTATTTAGAAATAATAGCAACCCTCCAATTAGAGTAACTATTATTCCAGAGTAGATCATATCCATGGTAATCCCATCCTTATAGTAGTAGCTTACAATAGAAGATACAAACATAAATCCACCATTGAAAAGCAGTAAAAAACCTATAAAATATGATATGATTTTATGATTAATTTTCATTAGAAAAACTTTTCTACTTTCTTAATAGAATCCATAAGGAAACAAACCACTACTCTGTCGTTTTCAAGCAGTTTAAAATCTCCTAAGACGATATGTCCTTCACCATCTCTTATCACTCCACTTATAATTGCAGATCTTGGAAAATCTAATTCTTTAATTTCTTTGTCACATATTTTAGAGTCTTTTCTTACGATAAACTCTAACAATTCTGCATTCATATTACTTAATTGTGAAATAGCTACTACTTCACCACTTCTTACATATTTTGATATAGTATTGGCAGCTAGTAATTTTTTATTTATTAGTGTATCTATCCCGCTTATTTGTGAAAGCTTATAATAATCAATATTCTCAACTAATGCTATAGTTTTAGTAATTCCTTTAGATTTGGCCATTAAACATGACATTATATTAGTCTCAGAGTCACCAGTAACTGAAATAAATGCATCCATTTGATCTATATCTTCATCTTCTAATAATTCAACATTAGTTCCGTCTCCTAATATTACTAAACAATCAGCTAATTCATCAGCTAATTCCTGAGCTTTTTCTTTATTTGATTCAACTAATTTTACATTAAGATCATTCTCACTAAGATCCTTTGCTACCTTTCTTCCAATTCTTCCTCCTCCAAGAATCATTATATTTTTAATCTCGTGATTATCTTTTCCAGATAATTTAATTAACTCTTCATCACCTCCAGGAGTTGTCATAAATACTATGCGATCCGCAGCCTGAAATACTGTATCACCTCTAGGGATAATTGTTTCATTTTCCCTTTTTATTGCTATTGGAAAAAAGTGCATTTCAGGTAAAATACCTGCTGCTTCTACAACAGATTTACCAACTAAAGGAGCCGATTCATGTACTTTCAGTCCTAATGTCAATAAAGCTCCATCTTCAAACTCAAACGCATCATTAAATACCGATTGACTAATTACTAGTTTGATTTCATCTGAAGCTAATGTTTCTGGAGAAATTAATTCTTCTATTCCAAGCACACTAATATCAACTCCATTTTTTTCAATTAACTCTGAATTGGATATTCTAGCAATAGTTTTCTTAGCACCTAATTGTTTGGCAAGAAAACATGAAGTTAAATTAACTGATTGCATCTCTGTTACAGCTATAAACAAATCAGCAGAAGACACTTCTGCATTCTTTAAAATTGATACTGAAGAGCAATCTCCATGAATTACTTTAATGTCTAAATGTGAGTTTGGAAAAGATAAATTTTCCTTATTAGAATCAATTAATGTAATTTCTTGAGATTCGTATGATAATAACTTTGCTAAATGAGATCCGACCTCTCCAGATCCCGCAATTATTATATTCATTGTAGTAATAATTCTTGGGAACAAATATACTTCATTTTGGACAATTGTCACTTTATTGTGCTTATTTTTGCATATTAATTAATCCGCTCTAATGAAGAATCAAGGTGTATATGAAAATGTAAATCCATATGAAAATAGCACCTTATCAAAAAAATATCAGGCAACAAAATTCCCTAGTGGAATTCATTGTAACAATATTTTAGACAAAATAGGGTTTATAAATATTGAAAACAGACCCCAAACCTTTGGAGCTAGTACAATATATGTGGCAAAGAAGAAATAGCATGAAAAAACTCTTATTAACATTGATTTTTATTCTTTCTGTGAATATTGGCTATTCCCAGTTATTTACAAAGAAAAGGGTTCTTAATAATGAGAATTTTGACAAACCTACCATAAGTTGGGGTTACTTTCTAGGTATGAATAACTATGACTTTAATTTTGATTATAAGGTTAATTTAGAAGATATTCAAACCGAGAAGAGTTTTGGCTTCAATGTTGGACTGATTGGCAACCTAAGAATTAATGATTATTTAGATATTAGACTTGAACCCGGGCTTGTTATGTCTAAAAGGAGTCTTATTTACGATCCTTCATATTTTAATGAAACAGAATTCAATCAGACGCAACATCAAAGAGATCTTAAATCAACCTATATACATTTACCCTTACTTGTTAAAATATCAACTAAAAGGGTTAATAATATCAAGCCATATATAACTGGAGGCGTTTCAACTGCTATAAATCTATCAAGCAAAGAAAAGAGTTTAGATGATAATTTGCTTGGTCAATTTAGAACAAAGAAAAATGTATTCTTTTATGAATTAGGATTTGGAATTGATTTTTACTTAGAATGGTTTAAGTTCAGTCCTTCCATTAGGGGGATTTTTGCAATAAGTGATGAATTAGTTGTTGATGAAGATCCGCTTAGCCCTTGGACTAGTAATATAGAATTTATGAAAACAAGCGGTATTGTTGTAAACTTTACCTTCCAGTAGATCTATTTTTTAATTCAGATAAAATTATTGCTACTGAATTTGCCACATTTATGCTCTCAATATCATAATTAGAATTATATCTGGGAATGGTAACTCTATTTTTGATTATTTTTTTAATTTCCGGGCTTAATCCTAAAGACTCATTTCCAAAAACTACTATTTGATTCTCCTGAAAAGAAAATTTATTCATTGATTCACCTTTAAGATCAGCAGCAACTAAATTCAATTTTTTTTCTATAAATAGTTTCTTAAAATCTAAATAGCTAATATTAACCCTAGAAATTGACCCCATTGAAGCCTGCACAACTTTAGGATTATAACAATCAACTGTTTCTGTGTTGCAAAGCAAATCCTTAATACCAAACCAATCACAAAGTCTGATTATTGTACCTAGATTGCCTGGATCACTAATATTATCCAGAGCAATAATTTGAGAAGTAAAATCTATTTCACCTGATTTAGGAATTTTAAAAATGGCTACAACTTTATTAGGAGTTTTTAAATTACTTATTTGCAATAAATTGGTTTTTGAAATCTTAGTATATAGTTTGTCTAAGGATTCATATTTTGATGAAGTAGAATAAACTTTTACTAATTCTAATGAAGAATCTATTAATTCATCGACTATTTTTTCTCCTTCTACTATAAACTGATCAGACTTTATTCTATTCTTTTTTATCTTTAAAGAACGAACAAATTTAATTTCATTTTTTGTAATCATTTTACTGACAAAATAAGTAACTTCGTAAAGATAAAATTTATACTTTTTAAAACCTAAATCAAACCAAATTACAATGAGTCACAATATAAAACCAGGAGTTGCCACAGGAGATCAAGTTCAAGAGATTTTTAGACTTGCAAAAAGCAAAAATTTTGCGCTTCCTGCTGTAAATGTTATTGGATCAAGCAATGTTAATGCAGTTCTTGAAACTGCAAAAGAATTAAACGCCCCTGTAATTATCGAGTTCTCCAATGGTGGAGCTTGTTTTAATGCTGGTAAAGGGTTAGATAATACCGATCAAAAAGCTGCTATTTCTGGAGGTATTGCTGCAGCAAAACATATACATACTATGGCTCTTTCTTATGGAGTTCCAGTAATATTACATACAGATCATTGTGCAAAGAAATTACTTCCATGGATTGATGGGCTTATGGATGCAAATGAAGATCACTTTAAAAAACATGGAATCCCTCTTTATAGCTCTCATATGCTTGATCTATCTGAAGAGCCTATTGAGGAAAATATAAGCATCTGTAAAGAATATTTAGCTAGAATGTCAAAAGTTGGAATTACTCTTGAAATTGAACTTGGCATTACTGGCGGTGAGGAAGATGGTGTGGATAATACTGATGTTGATAATTCAAAGCTATATACCCAGCCTGAAGAAGTAGCCTATGCATATGAAGAGTTAAGTAGCATTAGCAATAGGTTTACAATAGCTGCAGCTTTTGGAAATGTTCATGGGGTATATAAACCTGGGAATGTAAAATTAACTCCAAAGATTCTTAAAAATTCTCAAGAATATGTTTCCAAAAAGTTTAATCTTCCTGAAAATCATATTGATTTTGTTTTTCATGGGGGATCAGGGTCTAGCCTAGAAGAAATAAGAGAAGCTATTGGCTATGGCGTAATTAAAATGAATATTGATACCGATATGCAATATGCATATATGGAAGGAATAAGGGATTATTTTAAAAATAATTCAGAGTATCTTTTATCGCAAATTGGTAATCCCGAGGGAAGTGATCTCCCTAACAAAAAGTATTATGATCCTAGAAGGTGGGTAAGAGAAGGTGAGAAGACCTTCGTAGAAAGGCTTAAAAAAGCATTTAAGGACCTTAATAATATTGATACTTTATAAAATTATGTAGATTTGCTTATTATCTTTTAAATAGTTTCTAATGGCTTGGTTCAAAAGAAAAAATAAAGGAATTCAAACACCTACTGAATCCAAAAGAGATATTCCAAAAGGTTTATGGTATAAATCCCCTACTGGAAAGATAGTTGATACCGAAGAATTACAAGAAAATTTTTATGTAAGTCCTGAAGATGACTACCATGTAAGAATAGGTAGTAAAGAGTATTTTGAAATTCTATTTGATGATGACTTCAAAGAAATTAATTCAAATCTAAGATCTAAGGACCCTTTAAAATTTGTTGATAACAAAAAATATTCTGACAGGTTAAAAGAAGCTAAAAACAAAACCAATCTGAAGGATGCTGTCAGAACAGCAGTAGGAAAATCTATGGGAGAAAAAGTTGTAATAGCTTGTATGGATTTTACTTTTATTGGGGGTTCTATGGGAAGTGTTGTAGGTGAAAAAATATCTAGAGCAATTGATTATTCACTCAAAAAAAAGATTCCTCTTATTATAATCTCTAAATCTGGTGGAGCTAGGATGATGGAAGCTGCTCTATCGCTTATGCAACTAGCTAAAACTTCAGCAAAACTTGCACAACTTGCCAAAGCAAAGGTTCCTTATATTTCTCTTTGTACAGACCCAACTACTGGTGGAACAACGGCTTCTTTTGCAATGCTTGGAGATATTAATATCAGTGAACCCGGTGCTTTAATTGGATTTGCAGGTCCTAGGGTGGTAAAAGATACTACTGGGAAAGACCTTCCTGAAGGTTTTCAAAAAGCAGAATTTGTTTTAGATCATGGATTCCTTGATTTTATAAGCCATAGGAAAGACTTGAAAAAGAAAATTAATCTATACCTTGATCTTATTCTCAATAGAACTATAAGAGAATAAAAATATCCTTAATTAAATCTCAGTTTCCTTATTTTTATTATATTTGCGCCTCTGTTTATAACAGATATAATTTATACATAATAATTATTAATAAAATGTTTGCATGTATTTAACTAAGAAAATAAAAGAAGATATATTTAAAAAGCACGGCAAAAAAGCCGAAAACACTGGAAGTACTGAAGGACAGATTGCACTGTTCACCTTCAGAATAAATCATTTAACTGAACATCTTAAGAAAAATAAAAAAGATTTCAACACGGAAAGATCTCTTGTTAAGCTAGTAGGAAAAAGAAGAGCCTTGTTGGATTATCTAACTAAGAAAGATATTTTAAGATATCGAGCAATTGTAAAAGAGTTAGGCTTAAGAAAATAATTGATTATAATATAATAGATCAAATCTTAGTATAATAATTATTCATTGGTTTAAGATAATATCAACACAAATTTTATTTAACCAAAAAAAATAATTATGAAACCAAAAATTTATAAAGAGCTAATTGACCTAGGCGACGGTAGAGAAATTTCTATTGAAACAGGAAAATTAGCAAAACAAGCCCATGGATCAGTAGTGGTTCAAATGGGTAAAGCAATGCTGCTTTGTACAGTAGTCTCAAACTATAAAACAAGTCCAGTGGACTTCTTGCCTCTTACGGTTGACTACAGAGAAAAATTTGCTGCTGCAGGAAAATATCCAGGTGGATTTTTCAAAAGAGAAGCAAGACCTAGTGATGGAGAAGTTCTAACGATGCGTCTTGTTGACAGGGTACTTAGACCACTGTTTCCAAAAGATTATCACTATGAAACACAAGTTATGATTCAACTTATGTCTCATGATGAAGATGTAATGCCAGATGCGCTAGCAGGTTTAGCTGCTTCTGCTGCAATTCAACTTAGTGATTTTCCATTTGAATGTCCTATTTCTGAGGCTAGAGTTGCTAGGGTCAATGGAGAATTTGTCATTAATCCATCAAGAGCTCAACTTGAAGAATCTGATATAGATATGATGGTTGGAGCTTCAGCTGATTCAGTAATGATGGTTGAAGGTGAAATGGATGAATGTTCTGAGGAAGAAATGGCTGAGGCTATAAAATTTGCACACGAGTCTATAAAGCTTCAAGTTGCTGCGCAAGTTAAATTAGCTAAAGCAGTTGGAAAAAAAGAAGTTAGAGAATATGAAGGTGCAGTTGAGGATCAGGAATTGGCTAAAAAAGTTCATGACTTTACTTATGACAAATGCTATGCAATTGCAAAAAAGGGTTCTTCAAAATCAGAAAGAAGTCTGGCTTTTGGCGAGGTTAAAGAGGAATTAATGAGCAGTTTTTCTGAAGAAGAAATTGAAGAAAAAGCTGATTTAATATCAAAATATTTTTATAAATCTGAGAAAGAGGCTATAAGAAACTTAACTCTTGATGAAGGATTAAGATTAGATGGTAGAAAAACAACAGATATTCGTCCTATTTGGTGTGAGGTAAACTACCTTCCATCAACTCACGGATCATCTATCTTTACTAGAGGGGAAACACAAGCATTAGCTACTGTTACTTTGGGTACATCTAGAGAAGCAAATCAAATAGATATGCCTTCTTATCAAGGTGAAGAAACATTTTACCTACACTACAACTTTCCACCTTTTTGCACAGGTGAAGCTAGACCCATTAGAGGACCTTCTAGAA
>CAJWCT010000024.1 GCA_913031385.1 uncultured Flavobacteriales bacterium
GGATCTGGAGCAGCAATGGAATTTACAGGAGATATACAGGCTGGCTCAGTTAATATAGCTATTATTAATAATGATGCTGCTAACAGTAATGCAGGATCTAGATGGAA
Source organism: uncultured Flavobacteriales bacterium (assembly GCA_913031385.1). Lineage (GTDB taxonomy): Bacteria > Bacteroidota > Bacteroidia > Flavobacteriales > Flavobacteriaceae. The sequence goes on from CAJWCT010000024.1 coordinate 108, forward strand.
CTTAGTAGCTAATCCTTACCCGTCTTATATAAATGCAAATTCAAATGCAGGTACAAATAATGTTATGGACGCTAATGATGATGGAGGAAATAATGTTTTCGATTCATCACATGCAGCATATACTGCTCTTTATGCCCATGATGGAGATGGCACATATACAGCTATAAATAATTCTACTGCTGCAACATATATAGCACCTGGTCAAGGTTTTATGGTTGCTGCTGAATCAACTTCAAATGCTAATTTTTCATTTACTGCTAACATGCAAACAACATCTGGTACAGATGACTTTATTTCTGGAGACGCTATGGATCCTGATGATAGAGCGGAGCTGTTTATTGGCCTTTCTCAAAATAATATAGAAAGACATACAGAAATTTATTTTCTTGATCAAGTAACTAATGGTTTAGACCCTAGTTATGATGCTGGTACATTTGAGTTTGAAAATAATACCATTTTTTCAAGACTTGTTTCTGATGATCTTGGTTATGATATGGCAATTCAAGCGCTTCCTTATTCTGAAATGTGGGATAAAGTAATTCCTATTGGAATAAATGCAACGGCTGGAGAAGAAATGACAGTTAGTGTAACACATAAAACTACACCTGCTGATTTAAAAATATATTTAGAAGATGCACAGGAAGGAACATTTACTCTTATAAACAATGAAAATTTTGTTTTAACGCCATCTAGTGATCTAAGTGGTATTGGTAGATTCTTTATTCATACAACTGAGAATGCTTTAAGTAATGAAGAAGTAAATACAAGTTTATTAAATGCCTATAAAGGAGTTGATAACAACTATATTACTATAGAAGGATTAGCAACACAGGCAACAAGCACAGAGGTTAGTTTATACAATATCTTAGGAACTAGGGTAATGGATATTTCGCTAGATAATACAACAAATACCCAGACTGTCTCAACTAACGGACTATCTACTGGTATTTATGTACTAAAACTAATCTCAGGACAAGATCAACTAACTAAGAAGTTAATTATTAAGTAATAATGAAAAAAACAGGTATAACAAGAAAACAGGCAATAAAAAAGATGGGAAAATATGCAGCACTAACTGCTATTGGAACATTTGCTATACTTAATCCTAAAAAAGCTCAGGCGCAATCTTCTCCTCCAGGACCTCCTGGATGGGATTAATCCTTTGCTTAATTAAATAAGATTAAGATTATAAAAATAGCTTTATCATTAGATAAGGCTATTTTTATTTTATAACGATGTATATTAAGCCGCAATAGATATTAACTAGGTATGACTACCTCATTTGTTAGTGAAAATACACAGAAGATGCTCTAAATGCTTTATTGGAAGGAAAAGATATAACTACCATTTGTACAATTAAAATTCAATATGTCGGACATAAATCAACAAAAGTGGAGATCTCAATTAGAATCTGAAAAGGATTTTATTATTCTTGATGTTAGAACCTCTGAAGAATTTCAGGAGCTTAGATTACCTAATTCAATAAATATAGATTTTTATAATCCACAAGATTTTATGCAGGAGCTTGAAAAACTAGATAAGAGTAAATCCTATTATGTATATTGCAGAACAGGCTCTAGAAGTGCTACTACATGTGATTTGATGAAGGAAATAGGGTTTGCTAAAACCTATAATTTATTGGGAGGAATAACTGAGTGGGAAGGTGAAGTTGAGGGTCAAAATAAATAAATCATGAGTAATATTCTTAATTACTTTTTTACATTCACTTTTTTTATGTTTTTCTCATGTGGACTAAATAATGATACACCGATTAATCAAATGAATTCGGATGAATTATTAGATTTTATTGAGATTAACAATGCAGTTCTAGTAGATGTTAGAACACATGATGAGTACAATAGTGGGTATATAGAAAATTCTTTAAATATAGATTATCTGTCAAATGACTTTTCTGAAAATCTAGAAAAGTTAGACAAAAACATCCCAATTGTTCTTTATTGCCGATCAGGTAAAAGAAGTTCTTTGTCCGCTAATAAATTATCAGAACTAGGCTTTAAAGAAATCTATAATCTAGAGGGAGGAATATTAGAGTGGATTGAATTAGGGAATAGCGTTGTCTTTAACGATACTATTAATTAATTTATAGCTCTTTAATAGTTTTCTTCATAAAATCTTGATGCTTAAGAGCAAGCTTTGAAAAAGTGAACAAATTTCTTGATCTAATTAGATTTTGTTTTGGGTAACTCACTTTATAGTAGATATTTCCATTAAGATAATCTGTTAATGCACGTAATCCATGAATAAATGGCATTAAAGCAGTTGATAGGGGTAATAATTCAAGTTCTTTACTGGATAAAAATTCTCCATTACTTTTAATTCCATTAATAAAAGCCTTAAAAAGAGATTTATTAAACAATATTTTAGACAAGTCTTTTTCTTCTTCTGAGGCGGGGTTTACTATAGTCCTTATTGCATCACCAAAATCATAATGAAAGTAACCTTTCATTATAGTATCTAAATCTATCATGCATAACCCTTTATTAGCGCTACTAAAAAGTATATTATTTAATTTGGCATCATTATGGCATATTCTCTCAGGCAAATTTGAATTATAGAAAACAATTAATTTATCAAACATCTCTCTGGAAAAATTAATTTCTTCTCTACATTCTTCTTTTAAATTATCGTTTGTATTTTTTAATGATTCTTCAAATTCTTTTATCCTATAAGGAAGATTATGAAAATTATCCAATGTGTCAATACATTTGTCTAAGTCCTTATCTTTTAATAAAATATGAAATAAGCTAATTATTCTGCCAGCTTCAAATGCATCGTTACTATTTTCGGCATTATCTTTTGTATAGCTTCCTTTGACATATTCCATTAATCTCCAGTAGCCTCTACCTGAATTATAGAATAATGCTTGGTTTATGGAGTCTATAAATTTTATTCTGTGGTAACCTACATCTTTTAGATTGCTAATAGATAAATTAATGTTGTTTCTTATTGCATCAATATTTTTAAAAACATTAGTGTTTATTTTTTGTAGGACATATTTTTTCTGATTATCTACACTAATAAAATAGGAATCATTAATATAGCCGGTATTAATTTTTTCATAGGTAAATTTTGATGGATTTACATCAAAATTTGAAAGAATGCTATTTAGCTCACTATTAGTCATTTGAGTTAATTCCATAGAGGACTTGGATAATCTCCATTATCTGTATATTGTTTCAGGCTTTTAAGTGCTTCTATTTTATCTTCAGCATAGGTAACCCCAAACCATTTGCTTTCCGAGTCAATAACTCTAATTTCAATTATATTGTCTTGCAATAAACTCTGAGCTGCAAATGGAAGATATATCTCATCTTTTTCTATATTCTCTAATTTATTATACATTTTAATAATATATTCTTCTAGGTAATCAAATATACTCTCATTGCAAACCCAATAATTCATAGAAACAAAATCATCTTCTTGTAGTATATTTCCGGAGTCATGATCTATTATTATGCCTTCTTTTCTTTGAATTTCTAAATGTTCAATAATTGAAGTTAATTTTCCATCTTTTTCTTTACATACACCTCTGGAAACAGTTCCAAATTCTGATAGTGTATTTTTTAATTTATATGTAATTAAAGCATAAGTTGATTTATTAGGATTTGATTTAAGAAAATTAGCAGCATTTTTAAAAGCATTTTTGTCATAAAAATCATCAGCATTTATTATTGCAAATCCAGTTTTTATTACATCTTTAGCGCACCAAACGGCATGTGCCGTGCCCCAAGGCTTTATTCTTTTAGGACGAGCAGTAATATTGCCTGGTAGATTACTTACTTCTTGAACAATCACATCCATTTTTATTGAACTAGGAATCCTTGGCCTTAAATAATCATATAAATAGTCTTTGTTATCCTTTTTTGTAATTAACACTATGTGATTAAAGCCATTTTGAATTGCATCATATACACTAAATTCTAGCAAGAATTCTTTATTAGGACCTAAATCATCAAATTGTTTGAGTTTTCCATACCTACTGCCACTACCTGCTGCCATTACCAGTAAAACCATAATATTTATTTTAGTTTCTTAATTAAATTAATAGCTTTTTCATTATTACTATAGTGTAAACTATAAAAATTTGTATTAATTATCCAATTGATAAACTTTTTTGCATGGTTTACATTGCAAGAAATCCATGCATCTGGGAGAAATTGTTTGACTGCCTCTGATTTATCAATTTCAATTAGAGTATTTTCACTATCAGTATCATATCTAACATGAATTACATTGTTGCATGGGAAAGAACCTGTTTTTTCAAATTTTGGAGGCAAGTACTTAACCCAGCCTTTGATATCATTAATATATTGAGATTCTAACTTATCAAAATCTTTAAATATAGAATTAGCCTGATTAAAAAAGTTTTCTTTTATGGAAATAGCTGAAGGGAAACAATAAACGAAGCTGTCATTTGATAAAATAGGAGTAAAATCATCGGAAACAAAACTATATCCATTAGCTGTTAGAATTGTTGTTAGAGAGCTTTTTCCACTTCCTGAATCACCTGTCAACATAATAGCATTAGTATCATTTGCAACAGCAGAGGCGTGAAATACACCCATCCAATCCTTTTCAATCTTTCCATAAAAAAAAGAGGTTAGTTCCATTGAGAACTTCCCTTGAAATTCATGCATATTATCAAATTCCCAACCCCCAACGCATTTATCTTTGTTAAATAGATATATAATACTATCTACACTAAAGATTGTTAATCTACCACTTATCTGCTCTCTTTTTTTTGTTTGGAGATGTAAAAATTTGGGATGAATTAAATTCTTAGTTTCATTTGAATCAAAATTTATTCTAAGTGATTTATTGTTAAAAGTATAATCTACATGTATTTTACATTCTTTTAAGATTTTATCAGTTTTAAGAATTTTATTATTAACAGATTTAGTACACTCAGTAATAAATTCATCCATTTGATGGGTAATCTCATTATAATTTTTCTCAGATAATTCGAAAGAATCTTTAATTTTATTTATGAATTTATCATTATCATTTCCGTTGAGTTTTAGTGAGAGCAAATCAGAAAAGTTTTTATCAACTACAACATATTTATTTGAGGATTTAAACCAATATATATACGTGTTATGAGATATTTTTTCTTTTAGATATGAGATCATAAATTCTATTGGTTATTAATCTATAAGTACAAAGATAATATTTGATGATAACATAACTAACAAAAAAAAACCCTCTAAGAGGGTTTTTTAAATAATTTTAAAAACTTATTATTATCCTTTTAAGAACGGAAGACCAGTTTTTGTGTTTTCTACTACAGTTTTACCTGATGGCAGACCACAAGCGTTAGGTCTTGAGTCTTTCGCGAAATAATAAATTGTTTGATTTCTTCCTCCTTTTAACACTACATCTTTAGAGTGTAGGTGGTAAGTTCTTCCTTTACTGTTTGTGTGAGTATAACCCATGTCTTTTTAGTTTTTAAATTATTAATAGTTTAAAGATAGGTTTTTTCTCTGAAAAAAACAAAGAGTTACTCATATAATCGTTTTTTTATATTTTTTAATTATTTAATATAAATTTGCAGGTGTAGTGATTTATCTATATCTGTTAGCATAAAAAGCCTTACATTTTTAACTTTTTTGAGTTTTTATTGAAAAAGTTTTTTGTCCTAATTACTGCATTTTCACTTATATCTTTCCAAAAGAAGTTTATATCTCCAACATGATAATTTTTTACAAGTGAAAATAGTAGTCTTTTAGGTATTTTTCTGGGAACATTTGACCATACAATTCCATCAAATACTTTAATTTTAATTGTGTTTGGATATATTTTATTATTATAAAAAAGAAGTCCCTTATGCTGATCAAAGTCTGTAGTTGTAGAATTATCCCATGTTATAGGATTTACAACAACTGAGTTGTTTTTCCAACTAAAGTATGCTGGATCAAAATTTTCCCTAGGATTCTTGTTCTTTCTATATGTATTCCATGAAACATAACCTTTATTTTCTTTAGGATTGTACATTGGTTTAAGTTCTTTAAAATAGTCCTCTTTAATATTTGTACCAATTAAATATGCTGCAATTAATCTGTCTTTTAGCTGAGTTCCATCAAAGAAATCTCTTAGCAGCATTTTACAATGCGCGGCTCCTTGACTATGCCCAGCGATTATAATAGGCCTCCCATTGTTTAGATTATCAATATAGTAGGTGAAAGCACTTTTAATATCGTTGTATGCAATTTCTCCTGCAAGTAACCCCCCATTATTAGTGTAGGGTTCAAAAAAGATCCTGTAATGAGCTTGTCTATATATAGGACTGTATATTTTTCCTGCTTTTGCCCATGCAGAAGCTTGATATTGTATTGCTGTACTTCTAATTATATCGTTTTGTTTTTTATCATATATGTTTGCATTCCAGGAATTATTTTTTTTATCTGTAATTAAGGTCGGATATATATAGAAAACATCAGCTTTAAGTTTATCTATGTTTTCAGGATAAAAATCACTTAATATTGAATCCTTAATTTCTGGATGTGCTATCCAAGAATTTAAGTTTGAATAATCAGGAGCTTTTGGAACTTCAGACTCTGCAAATGGCTTTGTCATATAAACTGTTTTACATGAGAGAGCAGTTAAAATAAAAAAGAAAAAAAATATTTTTTTCATTGTTTGGTATTGATCCAATTGTCGATAGTATATTTGTAAAATTAAAAAAACAACAAATGAAAAAATGTTTTTTTTAATTAAATTTGAATAGAAATATAAATAATATAAAATGAATAATATAGCTTTATTAATATTAAGGGTAGTTTTTGCAGGTTCATTGCTTTATGGTCACGGCTTGGGAAAATTGAATAGGTTAATCGAAGGAGATTTAAGTTTTTCTAATCCAATTGGAATTGGAGAAGCCCCTACTTTTATTCTTGCTGTTTTTTCTGAGTTCTTAGCTCCAATTTTTATAATTGTCGGATATAAGACAAAGTTTTTCAGCTTCTTTCCTGCAGCTACCATGTTTGTAGCCGCTTTTATTGTACATATGGCTGGGGGCGATCCTTTCGGAAGAGTGGAAAAGCCTTTATTATTTTTAGTTGGATTTATTGTAATTATGATGATGGGTCCTGGAAAATATTCTATTGATAGAAATTAGTTTGGCATTATTTATAATTAATTTTTTACGAAAAAATTAATTATTTCTCATTATCTTGAAAATAATTCAATATATAGCTTAAAAACTAGTTTTATTGCATTTATTGCGTTCTCGCATTTTATGTAAATTAAATTTTTATAATTATGCCTAGATACCATAAACTAGGAAGTATTCCTGCAAAAAGACATACCATTTATAAGAGTAAAGAAGGTGCATTTTATTATGAAGAACTTTTTGGCACAATAGGATTTGAAGGTATGTCATCATTAATCTATCATACTCATAGGCCAACTCAGGTTAAAAAGATTATAAAATCTTATGATATAAGGCCAAAAATAGCCGTTAAAAATAATATGAAATCTTTAATGTTAAAAGGTTTTCAAATTAAAGCCCATGATGATTATTTAAAGAGCAGAAAATGTATTTTAATAAACAACGATTGTCAGATTGTTCTCGCATCACCCAGGAAATCATTAAAATCATATTATTATAAAAATACTGACTCAGATGAGGTCATATTTATTCATAAAGGATCAGGAAAATTGAGAACTTTTCTAGGTAATATTGATTTTAGTTATGGAGATTATTTAGTAATCCCTAGAGGTGTTATATATCAAATTGATTTTGACACTAGCGACAATAGATTATTTATAGTAGAGTCAAAAAGCCCTATCTATACTCCAAAAAGATATAGAAATTGGTTTGGACAGCTCTTAGAACATTCTCCGTATTGTGAAAGAGATATTCATCCACCATATGAGTTAGAGACTTATGATGAAAAAGGAGAATATATGATCAAAGTAAAGAAACAAGATACAATACATGAGTATGTATATGCAGCCCATCCATTTAGTGCTGTAGGTTGGGATGGCTATAATTACCCCTATAAATTTTCAATTCACGATTTTGAACCAATCACTGGGAGAGTTCATCAGCCACCTCCAGTTCATCAGACATTTGAAACGAATAGTTTTGTAATCTGTTCCTTTGTGCCAAGACTATTTGATTATCATCCAAAGGCAATTCCTACACCTTATAATCATAGTAATATTGATTCTGATGAGGTTATTTATTATGTTGATGGAGAATTTATGAGTAGAAGTAATGTTGATAAAGGATTTATCAGTTTACACCCTGCTGGCATCCCTCATGGCCCTCATCCTGGAACTATGGAAAAAAGCATAGGGATGAAAGAGACTCTAGAATTAGCTGTTATGGTCGATACTTTTAAACCATTGATGGTTACTGAAGAAGCCTTAAAGATTGATGATGGCAAATATTATAAATCATGGTTAAATAGAAGTAAGTAAATGGAAAGTGTTAAGGAATTAAAAAATCCTGATAAGATTTTTAAAGATGCTAAAGATTTTCTTCCGCTTCTAGGGATTGATTATGTTGAGTTTTATGTTGGTAACGCTAAACAAAGTGCGCATTATTTTAAATCAGCATTTGGCTTCCAATCCGAAGCTTATTCGGGATTAGAAACAGGTAATAGAGAAAATATTTCCTTTGTTATAAAACAAGAAAAAATTAGATTAGTTCTTACCTCATCATATAAATCAAATTCAGCAGTAAATAAACATTGGGATAAACATGGAGATGGAGTAAAAGTAATTGCTTTTTGGGTTGAAGATGCTACAAAATCATTTGAAGAGACTGTAAAAAGAGGGGCAAAGCCTTATATGAAACCCACTAAAGAGGAAGATGGAAATGGATATGTTATTCGTTCTGGTATTCACACTTATGGTGAGACAGTTCATTTATTTATTGAAAGGAAAAATTATAATGGTGTTTTTCTCCCAGGTTTTGTAAAATGGGATTCGAGCTATAATCCTGAAAGTATTGGACTGAAATACATAGACCATATTGTTGGAAATGTAGGTTGGAACAAAATGAATGTATGGAGCAAATTTTATGAAGAAGTGTTAGGTTTTTCTCAAATAATTTCTTTTGATGATAATGATATATCTACTGAATATACTGCACTTATGAGTAAAGTAATGAGTAGTGGTAACGGAAGAGTTAAATTTCCTATTAACGAACCAGCAAAAGGGATAAACAAATCACAGATTGAGGAATATTTAGATTTCTATAACGGCGAAGGAGTTCAACATATAGCATTAGAAACAGATGATATTGTATATACTGTGGGGCATCTAAGAAAAAGAGGTGTTGAGATGTTATATATTCCGGACACATATTACGATACAGTTATTGATAGAGTTGGAAAAATTACAGAAGACATTAAAGAACTTAAGAAGCATGGTATTTTAATAGATAGAGATGATGATGGTTATTTGCTTCAGATTTTCACTAAACCATTAGTAGATAGGCCCACTTTATTTTTTGAAATTATTCAAAGAAAAGGAGCTAAATCATTTGGGAAAGGAAACTTTAAAGCTCTATTTATTGCAATTGAAACTGAACAAAAGAGCAGAGGAAATTTATGATATTTTGGTTATATTGATACCTTGTAATTATTTATGCCTAATAAAAAGTATCAGATAGAATTAAATAGTGTAACAAAAAAGTTACCTAAATATCTACACAAATTTATAGTTAAACAACCTTATGATGAGTATACAGCTCAAAATCAAGCTGTATGGAGATATGTAATGATGTTAAGTGTTGATTATCTTAAAACTGTTTCTCATGATTCTTATCTAGAAGGAATAAGTAAGACAGGTATTTCAATTGATTATATTCCTAAAATGGAAGGAATGAATAGAATACTGAAAGATATTGGCTGGGCTGCGGTATCAGTTGATGGGTTTATTCCTCCAAATGCATTTATGGAATTTCAAGCTCATAATGTTTTGGTTATTGCTTCAGAAATAAGAACAATTAAACATATTACTTATACTCCAGCTCCAGATATTATCCATGAGGCTGCAGGTCACGCACCTATAATTGCTGATCCGGAATATTCAGAATACTTAAGAAGATTTGGTCATATTGGGAGCAAAGCTATTTCATCGCCAAAAGATAATGAGATGTATGAAGCAATACGATTATTGTCAATCTTAAAAGAAAACCCAAATTCATCCAAGGAATCAATAAAGAAGGCAACAGCTAGTGTTAATAAACTGCAAAAAAACATGGGAGAACTTTCTGAAATGGCAAAAATGAGAAATCTTCACTGGTGGACTGTGGAATATGGTTTAATAGGTGATATAGATAATCCAAAAATTTATGGTGCAGGACTATTATCATCCATTGGGGAAAGTAAACTATGCTTAAAAAAGTCTGTTAAGAAATTTCCATATACAATTAAAACTTCAGAAGTAAATTTTGATATAACTAAACCACAACCGCATTTGTTTGTGACTCCAAATTTTTCTTTTTTGAGTTATGTCTTAGAGAAATTTGCTGACACAATGGCCCTTAGAAAAGGAGGGTTATCAGGCATGAATAAAGTTATAGAATCTACACAATTAGGAACCGCAGAATTAAGTACTGGAATCCAAATATCAGGATTTTTTACACGTGTAATAAAATCAAATGATAAACCAATATATATACAAACTAAGGGGCCTACAGCATTAGCTAGTAAAGGAAAAGAATTAATTGGTCACGGAAAAGAATATCATACTGAAGGTTATGGGACACCTGTAGGAAAATTAGAGGGAGTAAATTTAGCAATAGAAGATATGTCACCTAAAGATTTGCTTGCCTATGGAATTGTTGAAGGTAAATATATTGAGTTAAATTTTGAGGGTGGAGTTAAGGTTTCTGGAAAAATAATTACAGGTAAAAGGGATTTACAAGGAAAGATATTACTAATATCTTTTGATAATTGTAAAGTTATTTATAATAGGGAAATATTATTTAAAGCAGAATGGGGAGTTTATGATATGGCAGTTGGAGAAAATATTATATCTGTATATGCAGGCCCTGCATCTGATGAATCATTTGATGATTTGCACAATGTTTCTAGGGTAAAAACAAAAAAAATTAAATATTCTTTAAAAGAGAAAGAGTTATTCAAATTATATAAGAAGGTTAGAAACATTAGGGAAAATAAAAAAACTAATTTTAAATCATTAGCTAATGTTTTTTCAGAAGTTAAATCTAAATATAAAAATGAGTGGCTTATTCTTATTGAGATATATGAAATAATACACGATTTAAAGTGTAATTTTAAAGAAGAATTGTATGATTATTTAATAAAAATGAGTAAAAAAGATAATTATAGTGATCTAATAAATAATGGTTTAAAACTTATTAAAAAGTAATATGGAAACCTGGATTGATATTCCAAAAAATTCTGATTTTTCAATACATAATATTCCTTTTGGAATTTTTTCCACAAAAGATTCAAAAAAAAGAGTGGGGACAGCAATTGGTGATATGATTCTCGATTTAAAATTATCATCAGACCTAGGAGTGTTTGATAACCTAACTTTTGATTATAATGTGTTTGAAAACGAATACCTTAATGATTTTATTTCTTTAGGAAAATCAATAACAAATAATGTTCGATTAATTATTCAGAAAGAACTTTCTGATTCATCTTCAGTTTTAAGAAACCAGAGTAATCTACTAATTAACCAATCTGATGTTGAAATGCATCTTCCTTTAAAAATTGGAGATTATACTGATTTTTATTCTAGCATAGAACATGCCACTAATATTGGATCAATGTTTAGAGACCCATCAAATCCTTTACTTCCTAATTGGAAGCATATACCCGTTGGTTATCATGGAAGAGTGTCATCTATAGTTGTAAGTGGAATAGATATATATAGACCAAAAGGTCAAGTGCTATTGCCAGATAAGAAAACACCATCTTTTCAACTATCTTCTAGAGTTGATTTTGAATTAGAGATGGGATTTGTAATTGGAAAAAATTCAAATTTAGGTGAATCCATTTCTACTAGTGAGGCTGAAGATTATATTTTCGGAAAAATTCTATTTAATGACTGGTCAGCTAGAGATATTCAAAAATGGGAATATGTTCCTTTAGGACCATTCTTAGGTAAGAGTTTTGCTTCTTCAATGTCACCTTGGGTTGTAACCTTAGAGGCTTTAGACTTATTTAGGATAGACGGACCTGAACAAAATCCGAAGGTTTTACCCTATTTACAATATAAAGGATTAAAGAACTATGATATTAATTTAGAAGTTGCTATTCACCCTGATAATTCAAAAGAATCTATAGTATCTTCCTCAAACTTTAAATATATGTACTGGAATATGAGCCAGCAATTAGCTCATCATACAATAAATGGGTGTAATTTAAATATTGGGGACTTAATGGCTTCAGGAACAATAAGTGGAAAAGACAAAGGATCTTATGGATCAATGTTGGAACTTTCATGGGGTGGAAAAAAACCCGTAATTTTAGATGATGGAAATAGCAGAGTATTTATTAATGACAACGATACAGTAATTATGAGAGGTTATTGTGAAAAGAATGGTAAAAGAGTAGGTTTTGGGGAAGTTAGAACAAAATTATTAGGATCAAAATAAAACAGATATAATGAATAAGTTTACTTCAATTGATCCTAATAGCTTATCAACTAGTGAGTTACATAAAATACTCTTATTATCAGTTGCTCCTAGACCAATTGCACTGGCTAGTACTATTGACGAAAAAGGGAATGTTAACTTAAGCCCGTTCAGCTGCTTTAATATGTTTAGTGCTAATCCTCCTATACTCATTTTCTCTCCTTCTAGAAGAGTAAGAGATAATTCAACTAAAGATACTTTAGAGAATATAAAAAAGGTAAAAGAGGTCGTAGTAAATATTGTAAATTTTTCAATTGTAGAACCAGTATCTTTAGCCAGTGCAGAATATGATAGTGATGTAGATGAATTTAAAAAATCTGGTTTAACACCAGTTAAATCAAAAAAAGTAACACCTCCCAGAGTTAAAGAATCGCCAATTTCTTTTGAATGTGTTGTAGATAAAATAATTGAACTAGGAAAGGATGGAGGAGCAGGAAATTTGATTATTTCTAAAATAGTACATATCCATATTAATAATAGGTATTTAGATGATAATGGATCTTTAGATACTAAAAAGCTAGATTTAGTAGGTAGAATGGGGGCTAACTGGTATACTCGAGTAATTGAGGACAGTTTATTTGAGATTCCGAAACCAATTCATACAAAAGGGATAGGGGTTGATCAATTGCCAGACCATCTTCACTCTACAGATATATTAACAAAAAATAATCTTGCCAGACTAGGTAATATAGAAAAAATTCCAACACAGCAAGAGATTAAAGAGTACCACCTAGTTGATAATGATATTTCACAAATAATGAACATTTCTGATAAAAATCAGCAAATAGAGGAAATCCATAGGTTAGCAAAAAAACAAATTATTGAAGCTAATTTAGATCTAGCAATAAAGACTGTTTTTTCAATTTAGTATTATGAAAATAATGAGATTTAAGTATGTGTTGTTATTTTTTATTTCACTATGTATATTTACAAACTGCAGTATTGAAAATGATGTAAATAAAATAGTGATTACATCAGATGATTATATGAAATTTAATACTAGTAAAATCACAGTTAAATCGGGAAAATTAGTAAAGTTAACGCTTAAGCATATTGGCAGATTAGATGTACAGGTAATGGGACATAATTTTGTTTTGCTTAAGGATAAGGTAGATATAGTTGAATTTGCCAATAAAGCTGCAATGGCAAGTAAAAATCAATATATTCCAGTTGAATCAAATGAAGTTATTGTATATACTGATATGATTGGGGGAGGTCAAGAAACTACTATTGAATTTTTACCTCCTGAAGTTGGAGTATATAATTTTATATGTAGTTTCCCAGGACATTATGCAATGATGAAAGGAAAATTTATTGTAGAATAAGTAATTCTATGTTCCTGAATTCTATTGGATGACTTTCACTTTGAAGAGAAATATATCCCTCTTTTAGTTTCTCTCCTTTTTTGTTTTTTAACGTGTTGTACTGACCTCCAATTACCGGATTAGTATAGGAGAAAACTTCCTTACTGTTTATATAATGTTTAATGATAGAATCATTGTGCACTTCAATTTCAAGATTTACCCACTCTTCTCCGTAGTATGTTTCTGAGGATGAAGAAATGCAATGAGTAGTTACTAATTTGTCATTAATATTAACATGAGTTCCTGGTGTACATAAGTTTGCAGTAGGTCTTTTCCAAGGTTTTTCTATTCCACCCAGAAGTTGTACTTCTATTGAAACTGGAAACTCTTGATCTTTTTCCATGCTTTCAGGTGATTGAGAATGAATCATTACACCACTATTTTTTGTTGCCCATCCTTCTCCACCTTTACATTGCTCGCCAACAAACCTGTAATCTAACCTAAGTCTATAATTAGAATAAGAGTTTTTATAGAAAATATGTCCAAAATAGTCTTTAAAATGATCATAATTTTCATAGGATACAACAAGTGAATTATTTTTCACTCTGAATGTATTGAATGCATTTTCCCCTGAAGCAAACCCATTAATCTTTACTTCCCAGCCTTCAAGATTTTTACCATTAAAAAGTTGAATCCATCCTTCAGCAGTTTCTTTTTCAGTAACTGTATTGTTTTCCACAGCCACTGATGTTTCTTGACTTTTTGTTGTATTTGAACAAGCTAAAATCAAACTTATAGTGACTATAGATAATATGTAATAGATATTCTTCATCTTTTATTATAATGACCAAGATTTTCCACCTGTAAGTTCTTGAAGATCGCCACAATATGCAACACCAGGTATTGGGTCATATGCAAGCACATTTTCACCAACAAACTCACTGATTTTATATGACCATATCGTGTCAGATTTTATTTTTTTTAATAACTCTGAAATATCATCTGATTCTCCGTTGAGGATCATATGATTATCTAATAAATCTTTGTAATTTTCTTGAGTTAGACTATTTATGTCTTCAGAGTAATTTAATTTTATTAGATCTACTAGTTTTGCGTAGGTATTTTTTAGCCAATCTTGCCTATTATCATCCAAGATTTCTTTATAATATTTATCAAGAAATTCAACCACATTAACTTCATTTGCAGAGGGTGTGTCTGTTTTAGGTATAATAACATCTACTATTTCCATTAATACCTTAGCCTGTTCTTTATTAAGAAATACTGGACTCCATTTATTAGAATCAGTGCTACAGCTATTTAATAGGCTTATCACAGTAGGAGTAGCAACAATTAATCCAGCTGAAAGTCCAATATTTTTTAATGCATCTCTACGTTTCATAAATTCCCGTTTTTAAATTGTTCTGCAGCATAGTTAGCAGCTCTTGCTGTAAATGCCATATAGGTTAGTGATGGGTTTTGACATGCAGAAGAGGTCATAAAAGACCCATCAGTTACAAATACATTTTTACAAGTATGAATTTGATTGTATTTATTTAATACTGATGTTTTAGGATCATGCCCCATTCTGGCAGTTCCCATTTCATGAATTCCAAGTCCCATTGCTCTGGAATCAATACTGTCATAGCCTTCCACATCTTTATAACCTGCAGATTTGAACATTTTTACTGCTTGATCTTTCATATCTTTTCTCATAGCTAATTCATTTTCACCAAAATCAGCGTCAAAAGTCACCGTAGGAAGACCCCATTCATCTAATTTGTCGTAATCTAGATACATTTTATTATTGTGGTCAGGCAATGTTTCTCCAAATCCTGTTACTCCAATTCTCCATCCACCAGGCTTTAATATTGCTTCTTTTAATTCAGGTCCGTATTTCAATTCAGCTACAACTTCTGACATACTAGTTCTATAAGCACCACCTTGATATCCATAACCTCTTATAAAATCTTTTGAATCAGAATTTCCACCAATATTTCTAAATCTAGGAATATATATTCCTCCAGGTTTTCTCCCTTTATAATATTTTTCTTTGAAATTTTCAATCTTAGCAGAAGCGCCCACGACAAAGTGATGATCCATTATATTATGACCTAGTTCACCACTATCATTTCCTAATCCATTTGGAAACCTCTTAGATGTTGATTGCATCAAAATTGAAGTGGAAGGAACAGTTGAAGCACATAAGAAAATAATTTTAGCTTTAAATGTGTGTTTTTGTCTAGTCTCTCCATCAATTATTTCTACTTCAGAAGCGCTTTTGGTTTTTTCGTCATATATTATTTTATGTACAATTGAATGTGGTCTTAAAGTCATATTTCCTGTAGCATCTGCAGCAGGAAGAGTTGATGAATTACTACTAAAGTATGCTCCATATGGGCATCCTCTCATACATCTATTTCTATACTGACAAGTACTTCTTCCAAGACCTGGCTTTGTGCCTTCAGTTATATGGGCAACTCTAGCAGGAGTAACTACTCTGTCATTCATATTTTTAGCTACTGAAACTTTAAAATCCTCTTCGGCACAATTCAAAGTCAAAGGTTTTAAGAATTCACTATCAGGTAGTTGAGGTAATCCTAGATTTTCACCTGAGACTCCAATATATTTTTCGACATGACTATACCATGGAGCAATATCCTTATATCTAATAGGCCAGTCTACAGCAGTTCCATCTTTTTTATTAGCCTCAAAATCTATTTCACTAAGTCTATAGCTTTGACGCCCCCAAACTAATGATTTTCCACCCACATGATATCCTCTAATCCAATCAAAACGTCTAACTTCATTATATGGATGTTTAATGTCATCAACAAAAAAGTGTTCACAAACAGGATCAGTTACATAACCTGTCCTGTGCTGTTTAAATTTTCTTTCTTTTATCTCTGGGGTAATTCTTCCACCATTAGGCATATCCCATGGATCTAGATTTGCAGTGTGATAATCTTCAATATGTTTAATCATCCTACCTCTTTCAAGAACAAGAGTTTTTAACCCATTTTCACAAAGTTCTTTAGCAGCCCATCCCCCTGAAATACCTGTTCCAATTACAATAGCATCATACTGTTGGTCAGTCATTTTAATATAGTTTAAATTTAAAATTGTTAATCCTATCTAAATTAATTAATTTGCAAAGCTAGATAGTATTGTATACTACAATATACAAAAATCACTATACAATTTTAAAATAGAATTTTCATGAGTAGTAAGTATTATTATTTTCTTTATTTCTTTTCTCTATTACTAGTTTTTTCTTGTAATAATCCTAAGAAAAAAATAGAATCATCTGCTCCATTTTTTAAAGTATCATTGGCACAGTGGTCATTTAATAGAATGATTATTAACAATGGCGAAAATCCATTAGATTTTCCTAAAGAAGCTAAAGATCTTGGATTTAATGCAGTAGAATTAGTTTCTGAGCTTTACTCTAAGAAAATTGATGAAATAGGTTTTAATAATACTATTGATTCTTTGGTAATTAATTTATCTAAAAATAAGGTTAAATGTTTGCTTATTATGATAGATGAGGAGGGTGACTTAGCACATCCAGATGAAACTGTAAGAGATCATGCTGTTGAAAGACATAAAAAATGGGTTGATGCAGCAGCTAAGCTAGGATGTCACTCAATTAGAGTAAATACTAATGGAACTTTTGTTGAAGATATTTGGTTAACAGCTGCAGAAGATGGTTTAAGAAAATTATCTACATATGCTGCTAGTAAAAATATTAATATTCTAGTGGAGAACCATGGTGGATTTTCATCTGACCCTGAAAAATTAATGCAGGTTATAAACACATTAAATTTATCAAATTGTGGCACTCTGCCAGATTTTGGTAATTGGTGCATTAAGTGGGTAAAAGAGTCTAAAAAATGTGTTGTTGAATATGAGGATTATTACAAAGGAATAGAAATTATGATGCCAGCAGCAAAAGCAGTAAGTGCAAAATCATATAATTTTGATA
>CAJWCT010000025.1 GCA_913031385.1 uncultured Flavobacteriales bacterium
CCTGAAATTATTAGAAAAATTAGAGGAGCTCAGCCAGGCATTGAAAATTTACTAAAAACTCTTCCTGGTGTAAACATTTCAAATGAACTTAGCACTCAATACTCTGTTAGAGGTGGAAATTTTGACGAAAACCTTGTTTATGTAAATGATGTGGAGGTTTATAGACCATTTTTGATTAGATCTGGTCAGCAAGAAGGTTTGAGTTTTGTTAATACTGATCTAATTAAATCAATAAATTTTTCTTCCGGTGGATTTCAGTCTAAGTATGGAGATAAGATGTCCTCTGTATTAGATATTAAATATAGAAAACCATTACAAAATAAATTTTCAAGCAATTTAAATCTATTAGGAAGTAGAATCTCTTCTGATTTATTATCAAAAAACTCAAAAATTTCAAATATTCTAGGTTTTCGATATAGGGATAATAGTTTATTAGTTGAATCTAAAGAAACTAAAACTAATTATAGGCCTAGTTTTATAGATTTTCAAAATCTTTTCAATTATACAATTTCAGATAAAATTGAGTTAAGTTTATTTTCAAATATATCAGTTAATAACTACAATTATGAGCCTAAGACAAGGCAAACAAATTTTGGCACATTAGAAGACCCTACTGCATTAATTGTTTATTATGATGGTCAGGAAAAGGATAAGTATAAAACATTTTTTTCTTCTTTAACAACCAAAATAAAATTTAATAAAAATCTAGTTCTAAAGTTCATAACATCTACATTTAATACTATCGAAAATGAATATTTTGATATCCTAGCCCAATACAATTTAGGTGAAGTAAATAGTAGTATTGGAGATGAAAATTTAGGTGAAGTTGAATTTAGTGAAGGAATTGGAGCTCAGCTCAATCATGCACGAAATAGTCTAGATGCATTAATTTTTAATATTGAAAATAAATTATATTATAAAATCGATGATAATAATCTTGAATTCTCTGTTAAATATACTTCTGAAAATATCGATGATCGGATTATTGAATGGGAAATAATTGATTCTGCTGGGTTCTCAATAGACCCTCCTTTTATTAATTCACTTAGTCAGCAACCATATGAATCAAATCAAGGGCCAATTCTTCCTTATAGTAACATAAGAACAACTAGTAGCACTAAAATTAAAAGATTACAATCATATTTACAGTGGAGTAAGGTTTCAAATAATGAAATAGGTAAATTGTATTACAATGTTGGAGTAAGAATGCATAGTTGGAAAATTAACCAAAACAAATTTAATACTGTTACAAGTCCTAGAGCTCAATTTGCAATTAAACCTAATTGGGAAAAAGACATGCTCTTTAGGTTTAGTACAGGAATTTATTACCAACCACCATTTTATAGAGAATTAAGAGACTATGATGGAAATATAAATTATAATCTAAAAGCTCAAAAATCTATTCATTTTGTCTTATCTAATGATTATTCTATGAAAATATGGAATAGGCCTTTTAAATTATTATCAGAGATCTATTATAAAAAGATGGATGATATTAACTCATATACAATAGATAATGTAAGAATACGGTATTCTGCAAATAATGATGCAAAAGCATATGCTTATGGACTGGATTTAAGACTGAATGGTGAATTTGTTCCTGGAACTGAATCTTGGTTTAGTTTAGGATATCTTAGAACAGAAGAAAATATAAGCAACCAAGGATATATTGCAAGACCAACAGATCAAAGATTAAAGTTTGGAATTTTATTTCAAGATTATATTCCAACTATTCCTGATTTAAAAATGTATTTAAATCTTATTTACAACACTGGTGTCCCAGGAGGTGCTCCAAGCTATTCAAATCCTTATAACTATTTAAACAGATTGCCTGATTATAAAAGAGCTGATCTAGGTGTTTCTTATATAATAGTTGGTAATAATAAAAAATATAAGAATGGTTTCAGGAGTTTATTTGAGGAACTTACAGTTGGATTAGAAATTTTTAACATATTTGATGTTCAAAACTCAATAACTAATACATGGGTGAGAGATGTTTATTCAAAAAGACAATTTTCAATACCAAATTATCTTACTCCAAGAATATTTAATCTTAATTTAGAATTTAAGTTCTAATCTAATAAATTACCTATTTCATTAACAACTATATCTATTTGATCTTTTGTGTTGTAGACACTTAATGAAAACCTTATAGAAACATTTTTTAACGCATCTTTATTTAAAACTTCATTTAACACATGAGATCCTGCATCACTTCCACTTTGACAGGCACTTCCTTTAGAGCATGCTATTCCTTTTAAATCTAGTTTAAATAAGAATAGTTCAGCTTTAGATTTTTCTAATGGAAATTGCACATTTAAAATAGTGTAAGTAGATTTTTCCATATCTTCGGAGCATCCATTAAATTTAACTCCTTTAATAGACGATTTTAGCTTATCAATAAAATATTGTTTAAGATCATATATATGTTTTGTTTCTTCTTCTAATTTTGATATAGAAATATTAAGAGCCTCTGACATACCCACAATATTGTGAACACTCTCTGTACCTGCCCTATAACCCCTCTCCTGCATTCCTCCAAAAATTAAAGGCCTTAAAGATGAAGACTTATTTATATATGCAAATCCAACACCTTTTGGTCCATGAAATTTATGTGCACTTGCAACAATAAAATCAATCTCTGTCTTTGAAAGATCTATATTATAATGACCTATAGTCTGAACTGTATCACTATGAAATAATGCATTATGTTCAAGACATATATTGGAAACTTTCTCTAAATCAAGCATATTGCCAATTTCATTATTTACATGCATTAAGCTAACCAAACATTTATCTTTAGATTTAGTTAATATTTCATTAAGATTATCATAATCGATCCCACCATTATTATCAAGTTTAACAAATGAAACTTTCACATTATAATCCTTTTCCAATTCATCTAATGTATGAGTTACAGCATGATGTTCAATTTTTGATGATATAAAGTGTTTTATATTCAAATCTCTTGCGGCACTTCTAAGAATTAGATTATCAGCTTCAGTACCTCCAGAAGTAAATATAATTTCAGAAGAACTTACATTTAAATGTGCTGCAATTTCTTTTCTAGATACTTCAATTAAAGATTTAGAAGGTCTACCGTAACTATGTGTAGATGAAGGGTTTCCGTAGTTATTTTTTAGCACATCAACTATTTTATCAGCAACCTCATCTCTTACTCTTGTAGTTGCAGCATTATCAAAATAACATTGATAGGAAGTATTAGAAAATGTGTCCATAAAAATTAGTTAGTATATTCAATATAGTACAAATTCTCCATAGCTTCATCAATCATTGTAATGCAATAATTTAAATGACTCTTAATTCCTTTATCAGAATACCTTTTAACTGCCTTTTTTAAATCTTTCTTTAGATCTAAAAGAGTACCCATTGTAACAGATCTAATATCTGATACATCTACTTTAATTGTGGTAATATAATCACCCCATCCTGGTCTTGAAGACTGTTCATTTTTCATGATATATCCTAACCTTGAAATGTAGCTTTTTTGTAAGTTTCTTCTATAAACATCTATAGATTTATTGTTTTTTAATTCTGACCATATTCCATCCTTTAAATCACTCATCATCTCAACCAATGAATAAGAGTTTAATCCATTTAAAGCTTCATTTTCAATTATTCTTGCCATTCTTCCAAAATCAAGAACCCTATTTAAATAGCTTGATTGCATCGATCTAATTCTATTTGTAGTTCCTGCATATTCAATTTTATCTAAAATATCTTTATTAATCATCCAATAAGGAGTTTCAAATAAATGTTGATTCAAAAAAGCTACACAAGCCTTTTGATAATTTTTATCTACATGAGTGTATACTGCTCCTTTTTGATCCGATGTTTTATAATATTGATAGACACCCCCAATATTAGTTGCAACATGCCCCATATATCTTCTAAACTGACCTAATACTTGCCCATACATATACTCTAACTCATCATATGTTTCACCGTCTTCAGTTGTCCATTCCATAAGCTCCGGAATAATTCTCTTAAGATTTTTTATTCCATACTCACTAGCTTTAATAGCATCATCGCCTAAATCTTCAGTTTGAGAGCTAGGGTCAATACCGCCACTTGGGCCAAATCTATACATCATATCATCCTCCTTATCAATAATCCATTTCTTTAATATATTTTTTTCTTCCTCCTCAGAAGCATCATGAATTGGCTTGTAGCCCCACATAACAGAAAATCTGTCGTATACTCCAACATTAGGACTTTCCCAGTGAGATGGTATTAATGCAACTCCTTCATCTCCAGGTTGAGCTATATAATTAAATCTAGCGTAATCCATAATAGATGGTGCAGTTCCATATTTTTGGGTAAAAGTTGCTGATCTTAGAGAATCAACTGGAAATGCACTACTACTGCCCATATTATGAGGCAAACCTAGAGTATGACCAACCTCATGTGCACTAACAAATCGTAATAATTCACCCATTAATTCATTTTTAAATTCAATTCCTCTAGCCTCGGGATCCACCGCTGAAGTTTGTACAAAATACCAGTTTCTAAGTAATTTCATAATGTTATGATACCAGTTTATATCTGACTCAATTATTTCACCAGATCTAGGATCACTTACATGAGGGCCATTAGCATTAAGAGTGGGTGAAGCCAAATATCTAACGACTGAGTATCTAATATCTTCAGGGCTCCAATCAGGATCTTCTTCTTTACTAGGAGGGTCTTTTGCTAGAATAGCATTTTTAAAACCAGCAGCCTCAAATGCTGCTTGCCAATCTTCAATTCCTTGTTTAATATATTTTCTCCACTTTTTTGGAGTTGCTCTATCAATATAATATACTATTGGTTTTTTTGGCTCAACCAATTCCCCTTTTTTAAATTTTTCAATATCTTCATCTTTAACTTCTAATCGCCATCTGTCTAAATATTTTACAGTTTCTGCTTCTTGATTATCAATTCCATAATCTGTTTGACTAGTCGTAAACCACCCTACTCTTTCATCATAATACCTTCTTTTCATTGGAACTTTTGCCAATAAGATCATTGAATTATTTAAAAGCATAGAAATCTGACCATTTTTTGCCTCAGAGGACTTATACGTCTTTATATGCTTAGCTTCAATATTCATAGGAAAACTTCTAATAGATTCTATAAATGATAGTTTAGTGTCTAAACCTGTTATTTTATTTCTCTTTCGACTTGATTGTGGATAGCCAAATGATTTTATATCCTTTTTATAGAGATCTGTAACATCAATGACTACAGAGTTTTTATCTTTATTTTTAACTTCAATTTTAAAACTAGCAATTATAGGTTCAAAATTAGCATTTGAAACTGCCTCCTTTATTGGTAGTGAATCAGAAGCGTAATTTGAATATGAAATTTCTTTTAACAAGATGTGATTATCAAATTTCTGCCAACTTAAAACTTGCTCACTCATTTTATGACGGCTTATAGAGATTTCTTTGGACATATTAACTATTCTTGTTACCATTAACATATCTCTACCTAGCAGGCTATCGTTTATTTCATAGTAATATTTATCCTCGACCTTATGAACATCAAATAAACCAGTATCAGTTATGGTTTTGTCATTAACAATGTCAGAATAAGTTTTTTTCTTTTTTTTCTTATCAGCTTTTTCTTCTTTAGCATCTTCAACCTTTTCATCTGTTTCTTGTGAATATGAAGTAAAGCTAAATAAGATTAGGGTAAAAAAAACGGTTAAGAATTTTGTGTAATAGTAAGTTTTCATAATAAAGTACGTGTTTTAGTAAATAATAGTTATTTTTCAAACTCTTTTAAAGTGCTTGTAATAATTTTTATACAATCTTTTAATTGCTCTTCATTAATTATCAAAGGAGGAGCGAATCTAATAATGTTTCCGTGTGTTGGTTTTGCAAGCAAACCTTTCAATGCCATTGACATACATATTCTCCATGCAGTGTCTCCACTCTCTTTATCATTTATTACAATTGCATTTAACAGTCCTTTTCCTCTAACTAGTCTAGCAATTGAAGAGCTTTTAATAAAGTTGTTAATTTCATTTCTAAAAATCTTTCCCAGCCTATCGGCATTATTAATCATATTCTCATTTTGAATCACCTCTAATGCAGCTATAGCAACCTCACAAGCTAAAGGATTTCCTCCAAATGTAGATCCATGCTCCCCTGGTTTAATTGTTAACATTACCTCATCAGATGAAAGTATAGCAGAAACCGGGAAAACACCACCTGAAAGAGCTTTGCCAAGAATAAGTATATCTGGTTTAAAATTATGATGATCACAACATAACATCTTGCCAGTTCTTCCAATACCTGTCTGAACCTCATCAGCAATAAATAAAACATTTGATTTTTGACAAAGACTAAAAGCCTTAGACAAATAATCACTGTCTGGAACAACAACCCCAGCTTCTCCTTGAATAGGCTCGACCATAAAGGCTGCTACATTTGGATCTTTTAAAGCGTTTTCAAGCGCAAAAATATCGTTATATGGTATAATTTCATACCCAGGCATGAATGGACCAAACCCTGTTGTGCTAGAAGGATCAGTAGATGAGGAAATCGCTCCTAAAGTTCTTCCCCAAAAATTTCCTTCTACAAAAATTATTTTTGCCTGATTAGCAGGAACTTTCTTTACTTCATAAGCCCATTTTCTAGCTAATTTAACTGCCGTCTCCCCTCCTTCTACTCCAGTATTCATAGGCAGAACCTTATCATATCCAAATAAGCTAGTAATGTATTTCTCATATTTTCCTAGAATATTGTTATGAAAAGCTCTTGAAGTTAATGTTAATTTCTTTGATTGATCAACTAAAGCTTTAATAATGCTAGGATGGCAATGCCCCTGATTAACTGCAGAATAAGCAGATAAGAAGTCATAATACTTTTTCCCCTCAACGTCCCAAACAAACACACCCTTACCTTCTTTTAATACAACTGGTAAAGGATGGTAATTATGTGCGCCAAACTTATATTCTAAATCTATGATGTTTTGAGGAGTTAATTTATTCATTATATAAATTATAGTTTTAAATTAGCGCAAATTAATAAATTTCATTCAATAAGTTATTTAACTCTTTTGAAAATTCAATGAAGATGAAAGCTAAGAATTCACCAATACTGTTTTCAAGAATAAAAGTTATAGATGCTGGAGCAAAAGGCAAGAGTATAGCAAAAGCTCCAGATGGGAGGATTATATTTTTAAATGATGCTGTTCCTGGCGATATTGTAGATGTACAGGTGAATAAAAAACGTAAATCATATTATGAAGGAAAAGTGCTTAGAATAATTAAAAATTCTAGTTTTAGGATTGAGCCAAAATGTACACACTTTCAAACATGTGGGGGTTGCAACTGGCAGAACATGACTTACGAAAAACAATTAGAATATAAAGAAAAAGAAGTTATAGCTAACTTAGAAAGAATAGGGAATGTAAAACCTGCAAGAATTCTACCTATTATAGGATCAAAAAAGGACTACTATTACAGAAACAAATTAGAGTTCTCTTTTAGTAATTCAAAATGGCTAACCCGTTCAGAAATAGAATCTAACCAAGTTATTAAAAATAAAAATGCATTAGGATTTCATGTTCCTGGGATGTGGAATAAGGTTGTAGATATTGATAAATGCTGGCTACAAAAAAATCCATCTAATAGAATTAGAAATTTTATTAGAACAAACTCTATTAAAATTGGTTTAGATTTTTTTGATTATAAAAATAATACAGGGGATTTAAGAACTATGATGATAAGAACATCTACAACTGGTGAAATTATGGTTCTAATTCAATTTTATAGAAGAAGTAAACAAATTACTATTCTTTTAGATAAATTAATAAATGAGTTTCCTAAGATTACCTCTCTTTTATATGTTATAAATAAAAAAGCAAATGACACTATTTATGACCAAAAAATTCATTGTTATTATGGGCGAGATCATATATATGAAAAGATTCTAGATTTTAAATTCAAAATAGATGCTAAATCATTCTACCAAACTAATTCTAATCAAACAAAAGAATTATATAAAATTGTGAAGAATTTTGCTAAGATCAAATCTAACGAAGTTGTTTATGACCTATATTCTGGTATTGGAACAATATCAATTTTTATTGCTAATCAGGCTAAAAAAGTTATAGGAATTGAGACTGTTAATGAAGCAGTTCTTGCAGCTAAGGAAAATTTAACATTGAATTCTATAAAAAATGTCAGTTTTTTTACTGGTGAAATTAAAAATGTGCTTAATACTAATTTTGTGAAAGAAAATGGCATGCCAGATACAGTAATTATTGATCCTCCAAGATCAGGTATGCATAAAAAAGCCTTAACTAATCTGCTAGATATTGGGCCAAAAAAAATTATATACGTTAGCTGTAATAGCGCAACTCAGGCTAGAGATCTAGATTTATTTAAGGATTTTTATGAAATTGTTTGCTCTCAATCAATTGATATGTTTCCTCAGACTTATCATGTAGAAAATGTTGTACTTTTGGAAAAACGATAGATGAATCATTTCAAGCTAATAATATTAACAATGTCATTTCTTATTATAATAAGTTGTGAAAAAGATGATATTTGTCCAGATTCAACGCAAACAACACCTCAGCTAGTAGTTACTTTTTATGACGCTCTAGACCCACAACAAAGTAAAATAGTAGAATCTTTGGCAGTTTATGCAATAAAAGATTCTGAATTGATTTTAATTGAAAATATTAATGGCATAAATACGGATTCAATTGCAATTCCATTAAGAAATGATATTGGAGCGTCAAACTTTAGATTTATTAGAAATTATTCTGTTGAAAATAATATAATCTTTGGAGATCTTAATCATGTATATATTGATTATGAAATGACAGATGTTTTTATTTCTAGGGCATGTGGGTTTATTACTAACTATTCTATTTTATCACTAGCTCCATACGATATACTACAAGATCCTCCTGTTGTTGGCTGGATAGGTGGATATGAAATTGTTAACCCAATAGTAACTAATGAAAATCAAGCACATGTTAAAATATTACATTAGTATAATATTCCTTTTTAACTCCTATATTCTCTCATTCTCTCAGACTGAAACCGATTCTATATCATTTAAAAATAAATTTGGAATAAGAGTTGGTGTAGACTTAAGTAAAATTTTAAACTCTGCTTTTAGTGATGATTATGAGGGAATTGAAATAAATGCTGATTTAAGAATATTAAAAAATGTCTATATCTCATCTGAGATAGGAACAGAAAAGAAGATTATAACTAACGACTATTTAAGCACTGAATCTAAAGGAAACTATTTAAAAGCAGGGGGAGATTACAATATGTACACG
This sequence comes from uncultured Flavobacteriales bacterium, assembly GCA_913031385.1. Taxonomy (GTDB): domain Bacteria; phylum Bacteroidota; class Bacteroidia; order Flavobacteriales; family Flavobacteriaceae. The sequence goes on from CAJWCT010000025.1 coordinate 9,313, forward strand.
AATTGGTTGGGAATGGACAACTTGATTTATGCTGGATTTAGGATTGGTTTTTCTAATTTCAGCCAAACAGTAAACAACTATACAATATATGATGTGAATAACCAAACCTGGGGTCAAACCTCATCATTTATTCCAATTGTAAATGACGATCTAAATGCCTTATGGATGGAGTTTGTTATAGGAGTTAAAACACAAGTTTTAAATAATTTGTTTTTAGGGTTTAATGTGCAATTAAAAAATCTTATATCTGAAAAGACAAAAAACAATATTGACAATATTTCTATTCCAGGGTTTAATCGTACATATGACAGCTCTAGTTTAGGATCTGGATTCAGCTATTCAATATCATATCTTATTCCAATTATAAAAAAATAACTATAGCTTCTTTTTAGATCCCTTATATATCTCATAATTAACAAGCTTAGACTCTAAATTAGAATTATATAACTTTATCTTTTTTGATGTATGAAGTGCTATATGTTTTAAACCTTCAATGTTACTAGTTATTAACCAAACATTAGAATTAGTGTAATTATTTTTTAAAGTATCTCCAATCTTGGCATACATCTCCTTTATATCATATGAAATTCTTTTATCATACGGTGGGTTTAATAGAATATGAAGATTTGACTCTTCATTTTTTGATGTAGAAAAAAAATCTTTTTTCTCAACCTTAATATCTATTTCTAATTGAGCATTTTTTATATTTTCTATTGCCTTTTTTATAACCCCACTAGAGATGTCATAACCATAAATTTTATGATCAAATTTTCTTGTCTTACTAATAACTGATTTTTCAATTACCTCAAATAGATCTTCATCCCAATCCTTCCATTTTTCAAAAGCAAATTCATTTCTATTTAAATTTGGAGCCATATTACATGCTATCATTGCTGCTTCAATAAGTATAGTGCCTCCTCCACACATAGGGTCTAAAAAGTCAGTATCACCATTCCATTCAGACAGCATAACAATTCCGGCAGCTAAAACTTCATTTATAGGTGCAACTGTACCAAAAGCTTTATACCCTCTCTTATGTAAGGATTCTCCAGAACTATCTAGTGAAACATTACAAGTATTTCTATTTATGTGAATATTAATTCTTAAATCCGGATGTTTTAGCTCAACATTTGGTCTTTTCTTAAATAAATCTCTAAAACGATCAACAACAGCATCTTTAACTTTTTGTGACACATACTTTGAATGATTAAAGAGTTGAGAATGGAATACAATGGAGTTTACAAGAAAAGAGTTGTCTTTATTTAAATACTTTTCCCAATCAATCTTATAAACCTTATTATAAAAATCCTCTTGATCTTTAAATTTAAAAGACCTTATTGGTTTTAAAATTTTAATAGCAGTTCTAAGACTTAAATTTGCTTTATACATAAACCCTTTATCTCCATAAAAACTAACACTTCTAGAGCCCTTTTCAATTTTCTGTGCACCTAATTTCAAGAGTTCACTTGACAATATATCCTCAAATCCATAAAAGGTTTTTGCCACCATTTTAAAATTTTCTTCCATAAATAATTTCTATTTGAAATCAAAAATACTTTATTTTGAAGAGTTATATTATTAATTAATGACAAACAATAAATCAGAATGGTATTTAGATTGGTTTAATTCACCCTTTTACCATCAATTATATAAGGAAAGAGATTACTCTGAGGCTACATATTTTATGAATAATTTAATAAGCCGACTACAAATTGATAAAAACTCCTCTATACTTGATTTAGCTTGCGGAAGAGGAAGATATAGTCTCTATTTAAGCAATATCGGTCATAAAGTAACTGGAATTGATATCTCTAAAGAAAATATTAGTGAAGCAAAGAAAAATGAATCTGATAAACTAAATTATATACTTCATGATATGAGGCAACCGCTTAATCAAAAATTTGATCTTATTTTGAATCTTTTTACAAGCTTTGGTTATTATCAAGAAGATAAAGACAATATTAGTGTTATCAGGAGTATTAAGTCTAATTTAAACAATGAAGGAAAGGCAGTTATTGACTTTTTTAATATTGATTATGTCTTAAATAATCTTATTAAATATGAAGAAAAGGCTTTTGATAAAACAAAATTTGTAATCAACAGATATTTAGAAAACAACTTGTTAGTTAAGGATATTATAATCGAATCTAATAACAAGATATACAAGTTTCAAGAAAAAGTTAAAGCATATAGAATTGAAGATTTTTTAACAATGTTTAAAGAGTGTGACTTGAAGTTTAAGGAAAAATTTGGTGATTATAATTTAAATAGCTTTAATAAAAACTCCTCTCCTAGATTGATTATGGTTTTTGAATGATTTATTTTTCCCATTTTTTATTTAATTCAAATAGATCATAATTCCTATTTGGTTCTTGGTATTCTAATTTTTTATCCCTTAAAGCCCTTTGAATTATATCTTCAATAAGATAATCTTCTTCAACTGTATATGGATCAAACTCTTTTTTTAGAGACATATTAAACAATCTGGCAGTATTATTATACCAAAATGCAATCCAGCCGTTTCTTAATTCTTTAATAAGCTTATGGGATGTTGTTCCTGTTTGACGATGAATTAGTTTAATCAAGATTTGACCTTCAGTTTGTGTAAATTTCCTTAATTCATCATAGAATTCATTTACAATAAATTTTTGAATTTTCTTTGTATAATTTTTCTTATCTCTCCTTCTTTTTACAGGAGCTAATCTCTCATTTAATTTAGTTAATCTATTTGAAGCTAAAACAGCATAGCTATATACTTTAAGTGTTTTTCGTTTTAATATTAGATACTTTTTAATTTCATTAGAATTTTTAAATCCTTTTTTTGGCAATAAAACAACCTTATCTAAATCTATTGAACTTCTAATGATAGAATCACCTTGAATTTTTATATAATTAACTAAAGAGTCAGAATCAACAACTTGAGAAAAAGCTGTAGTACTCAGAAAAAAAAGGAAAAACAGAACTCTTGTCATTTTTAAATTGTAATACTATTTTAGAAAATAAAATTAATACATTAAATTATGGGTAAAAGTAAAGAAATCATCTTATTTTTACATAAATACTTTTTTTAGAAAAATTTTTAATTACTCACAAACATGAAGAATAAAAGTGTCATAACAAAAAAGTCTCTAGCATTTTTAGAAAAGTATCTAAACAATGCATCTCCAACAGGATACGAATGGGAAGGTCAAAAAATCTGGATGAATTATTTAAAACCATACGTAGATGAATTTATAACAGATTCATATGGAAGTGCTGTAGGGGTAATCAATCCGAAAAGCAACTATAAAGTTGTTATTGAGGGTCATGCTGATGAAATATCTTGGTATGTTAATTATATATCTGATAAGGGATTAATATCTGTTATTAGAAATGGTGGAAGTGATCATCAAATTGCTCCAAGTAAAGTTGTTAATATACATACAAAAAAAGGTATTGTTAAAGGAGTCTTTGGATGGCCTGCAATCCATACAAGATCTTTTACTAAAGAAGAACCTCCTAAACTTGAAAACATTTTTATTGATGTTGGTTGTAAGAAAAAGAAAGATGTTGAGAAGCTTGGTGTTCATGTAGGATGTGTTATCACATATCCTGATGAATTTCATGTTCTAAATAAGGATAATTTTGTTTGTAGAGCATTGGATAATAGAATTGGTGGGTTTATGATTGCAGAAGTAGCTCGTTTACTTCATGAAAATAAGAAGAAGTTGCCTTTTGGTTTATATATAACTAATTCCGTTCAAGAAGAGATTGGGCTTAGAGGAGCTGAGATGATAACTCAAACAATAAAGCCAAACGTAGCAATTGTTACTGATGTTACTCATGATACGACAACTCCAATGATTGATCAGAAAAAGCAAGGAAGCTGTGAATTAAATAAAGGTCCTGTAATTACTTATGCACCTGCAGTTCAGCAAAAATTAAGGGAACTAGTTATTAAAGCAGCAAAAGAAAATAAAATTCCTTTCCAAAGGGCTGCATCATCTAGATATACAGGGACAGATACTGATGCATTTGCTTATAGCAATGGAGGCGTTCCCTCTGCACTAATTTCTCTGCCATTGAGATATATGCATACTACTGTAGAGATGGTTCATAAAAATGATGTTGAAAATGTAATTAAAATGATTTATCATTCTATATTAAAAATTAAAAAAGGAGATGATTTTAGTTATTTTTCGTAATTAATTTATGGATAAAGAATTTATTGAAATCCATACAAAAAATGGAAAGCCTACTGGAGAAAAACTCCTGAAATCTAAGATACATAAAGAAGGATTATTTCACGCAACTGTTCATCTATGGATCTTTTGTTGTAAAGATGAAATATTAATCCAGAAAAGATCAAAAAATAAAAAAATTAATCCAGGAATTTGGGATGTTTCTGTCGCTGGACACATAAAATATCAAGAGGATTTTATAGATGCTGTTATTAGAGAATCTATTGAAGAAACAGGTGTGTTGATCAATAAAAACAAGTTAAAGAAAATTGGTGTTTTCTTTAATGAAGAAATTTATAATAATTTTATAGATAGAGAATTTCATCACACATACATTTATAATGCAGAACGCAATAAAATTAATTTAGATTTTAAAAATAGTGAAGTAGATCAGTTAAAGTTTATTACATATAATGAAATGAAATATCTTATAAATAATAGTAACGAATATTTTATTGGATCTAATAAGAATTATTATAAATGTGTTTTGGAAGCAATAAACACTTCTATCTAATGTGATTTTTAATTATATCGTCCACTGTATCAGGATTTAAAAGTGTACTAATATCTCCTAGATTATCAAAATCATTTCCCGCGATTTTTCTTAGAATTCTTCTCATTATTTTTCCAGACCTTGTTTTTGGTAAAGCTTCTGTAAATTGAATTTTTTCTAGCTTAGCGATTGGACCAATTTTATCAGAAATTAATTTATTTATTTCGTTTTTAGTATTATCAGACATAATGGTGGAGTCTTTTAAAGTAACAAACCCGTATAAAGCATTTCCTTTGATTTCATGCGGGAAACCAACAATTGCTGATTCTGCAACGTTTTCATGTTCATTTATAACATCTTCTATGGGGGCAGTTCCTAAATTGTGCCCTGAAACAATTATTACATCATCTACTCTTCCAGTTATTCTGAAATTTCCATTAGCATCTCTATATGCTCCATCACCAGTGAAATACATATTATTAAAAGTTGAAAAATAAGTATCCACATATCTCTTATGATCTCCCCATATGGTTCTAGCAATTGATGGCCATGGAAATTTTATACACAACCTACCAACAACATCATTATCTATTATTTCATTAGATTCACTATCCATTAATACTGGTTGAACACCTATAAAGGGGTGTGTTGCAAAGGTTGGTTTCGAATCAATTATTCCAGGGATAGATGAAATTAAAATACCACCAGTTTCTGTCTGCCACCATGTATCTACTATAGGACATTTGCTTTTTCCTATATTTTTATCATACCAGTTCCATGCTTCTTCATTAATAGGTTCACCAACTGTTCCTAATACTTTTAAAGAAGAAATATCTTTACCAACTGTGTGCTTAATACCTTGCTTTGCAAGAGCTCTAATAGCTGTAGGAGCTGTATAAAATTGATTAACTTTATGTTTTTCAACTATATCCCAGAATCTACCAAAATCTGGATAGCTAGGAACTCCTTCAAACATAATTGTAGTAGCGCAATTTGCTAATGGACCATATAATATATAACTATGACCTGTTACCCAACCAATATCTGCTGTACACCAGTATATATCATCTGGTTTATATTGAAAAATATTTTTAAAAGTGTAAGCAGTATATACCATATAACCAGCACAACTATGCACCATGCCTTTAGGTTTTCCTGTAGACCCGGAAGTATATAAAATAAATAAAGGGTCCTCAGCGTCCATTATTTCAGCCTCACAATATTTATCTGCATTTTCAAGTAAGGGTTCTAATAGAACATCTCTTTCATTAACAAGATTAATTTTAGAATTAATTCTATTTACTACTAAAACTGTATCAACTATTTCACATTCTGATAGAGCATCATCAACAATTCCTTTTAAATCTATAGTTTTTCCTCCTCTATAAGAACCATCAGAAGTAATTACAATTCTTGATTCACAGTCCTTTATTCTAGTAGCAAGGGCGTTTGCTGAAAAACCTGCAAAAACAACTGAATGTACAGCACCAATTCTAGCACATGCAAGAACAGAAATTGCAAGCTCAGGAATCATTGGTAAGTAAATACAAACCCTATCCCCTTTCTTAACTCCTTTTTCCTTTAAAACATTAGACATCCTACATACTCTTTCAAATAGTGATTTGTATGTAATTTCCACTGAAGACTCATTAGGATTATTAGGTTCAAATATTATTGCTGTTTTATCTGAATTGTCTTCTAGATGCCTGTCTATACAGTTTTCTGTAATATTTAATTTAGCTCCTTGAAACCAATTAACTTTGGCTTGTTTAAAATCCCATTCTAAAACTGTTTCCCATTTGTTTTTCCAAACAAAATTTTTTGCTGCTATTTCAGACCAAAACTCTTCAGGATTAGTAATTGAATCTTTATATATTGAATTATATTGATCCTTAGTTGAAATATTATATTTATCCATAAATAGCTTATTCTGATGGAATTCTAATCCTCTCAACAATCCTCTTTATTTCATCGGGTGGCTCAGAAGTAAATTTCATTACAATTATCGATACAGTAAAATTAACAAACATTGCAATAGTTCCAAACCCTTCAGGAGAGATTTTAAACCACCAATGATCAGAACTAGGTAATTCATCATCAAACCATCCTAGTTTATACTTTATCATGTAGTATAACATTAATAAAGTTCCTGCAATCATTCCTGAAACTGCTCCTTCTTTATTCATTTTTTTATAGAAAATACCTAATATAATTGCTGGAAAAAATGATGCAGCAGCAAGCCCAAATGCTAAAGCAACAGTAGCGGCAACAAATCCAGGTGGATTAATACCAAAGTAACCTGCAACACATACTGCAGCAAAAGCAGATAGTCTTGCTGCAATCAGCTCTTGTTTTTCTGAAATAGAAGGCATTATAACTCTTTTTAGCAAATCGTGGGATATGGATGAAGAAATAACTAATAATAGTCCTGCTGCAGTTGATAAAGCTGCTGCAAGACCTCCAGCAGCAACAAGGGCAATAACCCAATTTGGTAATTTTGCAATCTCTGGGTTTGCTAAAACCATTATATCTCTATCAACAATAAGCTCATTAGTTGATTGATCTGCTAAATATTGGATTTTCCCATCTAAATTTTTATCATCAAAACTTATTAAACCAGTTGTTTCCCAATTTTTAAACCAACTTGGAACTTTTGAATATTCAACATTTGATAAAGTTTCAATCATATTTGTTCTAGCAAAAACAGCTACAGCAGGAGCGGTTGTATACAGCACTGCTATTAGAAGTAATGCAATTCCTGCAGATTTTCTTGCGTCTGAAACTTTTTTAACTGTAAAAAACCTAATTATTACATGTGGTAGACCAGCTGTACCTACCATCAAAGCAAACGTAATAGCAAAAATATCTATTAATGGCTTTGTATTATCTGTATATTGATTAAATCCTAGCTGTTCATTTAAACCATCTAATTTATCTAGAAGATATCCTCCTTCAACTGCTTCGCCCCCAAATCCTAGTTGAGGAATAGGGTTCCCTGTCATCTGTATAGAGATAAAAATTGCAGGAACCATAAAAGCAAAGATTAAAACACAGTATTGAGCAACTTGTGTATATGTAATTCCTTTCATTCCTCCTAAAACAGCATAAAATAAAACAATTATCATTCCTATAATTACTCCTGTATTAATTTCAACTTCTAAAAATCTTGAAAAAACAATTCCTACTCCTCTCATTTGTCCAGCTACATATGTAAAGGACACTAATAAAGCACATATAACTGCAACAATTCTTGCAGCATTTGAATAATACCTATCACCAATAAAATCTGGTACAGTAAATTTTCCAAATTTTCTTAAATACGGAGCTAAAAGTAATGCTAGCAGAACATATCCTCCAGTCCAACCCATTAGATATACAGCTCCATCATAACCAGCAAAAGAAATTATTCCTGCCATTGATATAAAAGATGCCGCACTCATCCAGTCTGCAGCAGTAGCCATCCCATTAGCCAAGGGGCTAACACCAGCACCAGCAACATAAAATTCTTTTGTTGTTTTAACTCTTGACCATATTGCAATTCCTATATAAATAGAGAATGTAAGTCCTACAATAAGGTAGGTCCATTCTTGAACATTTAAATCTATAAATAGATTCATGTTATTTATCATATCCATACTTTT
>CAJWCT010000026.1 GCA_913031385.1 uncultured Flavobacteriales bacterium
TAACTCTACAATAGAAGTGTTATACACTCTAGAAAAGCAATATAATATTCACGGCAATAAGATTCTTCAAAAAAGTTATTCAATTAAACAATCAGAATTTTTGCTAATCCCTGGTCCTACTCAAGGAATAATTAAAACCTATAGCGTTGATTCAAAAGTTAGAGACACAATAATTAATACATACCCTGCTAAGACTATAAAGGCTGTTGATATTCCTGCTATTGTTGATGAAGAATATGCTACTGCAATTGCAAATAGACAAAGGCTGTCATTTCAATGCCCATTACCTGATGATAATATGAATCAAGAAGATTACTGGGAAAATATTGTTTCAAACATCAGTCCTATTATGTTTCCAAAAAATATTCATCCTAAAATTTTTGAAATATCTTCAGAAGTAATTCAAAAAAATGAAATAAACGAGTATAACATTGCTAATAAGATTGATGATTATGTTAAAAATAATTTTACAATATCAGAAAATGATAACGTCAGCCTTAACAATATAAACTATATACTAGAAAATAAGACTTCAAATGATTTTAGTATTATTCAAGTTTATACCCAACTTCTAACAGCTGCCGGAATAAATTACGAAATTGTAATTACTTCAAATAGATATTATAATAGGTTTGATTCTGAGTTTTTTGATCCAAATATGCTTAGGGAGTTTTTAATATATTTTCCTAAGGAAAAGAAATATATAGTTCCAAATAGACTGGAATACAGGATAGGTGAAGCCCCTTTTGATTTATTAGGAAATTATGGTATTTATATTGATAGATTATTAGATTTTTATTTTAGTGAAATCATACAATCTGATCAATCATACAGTAGAATTAAACGTAACATAAAAGTAGAGTTTGAACGAAAATTAAAAAAGATTGTAATAGATGAATATCAAGAGTATTCAGGTCATTGGGCAATAAACAATAGAAGTTTACTGCATTTTTCAGATGAAGAAGGATTAGCTGCATTTAAAGATTACTTAACCGCAACTGGAATTGAAAACAAAAAAGTAATTAACTATGAGATAATTAATGCAGAATTATTTCAAAAAAATTACAATACTCCATTTATTGTAAATTCTAAAATATCAACAGAATCTCTAACAACAAAAATAAAAAATGGATACGAAGTAAAAATTGGAAATGTAATTGGAATGCAGAGTCAATTATATGAAGAAATTGATAGATTTCATCCCATAGAAATTACCTACCCTAATCAATATGATTATAGAATTGTTGTTAAAATCCCTAAAGGTTATATTATAGAAGGATTAGAGGGGTTAGTATTTAACAAAAGTTATATTTCCTTAATGGGAAATAAAATCTGCAAATTTGAATCTAATTATGAAATTAATGAAACCGAGCTAGTAATTTCAATACAAGAGTTTTATAAAACTCTAAGGTATCAGAAAAACAGGTATAATGAATTTAGAGATGTAATTAATTCTGCTTCAGATTTTTACAATACTTCTATCAAATTTATGAAGAAGTAAAATATTATACCCTGCCAAAGAGTCTTTCATTCCAGTTTTTCCATCCGTATTTTCTAGCAAAAATTAATATTAGAACCGGGAAAATAATGAATACTGGAATTATTACTTCATCTAAAGGCATCGCTGAAGGATTTGATATATCTTTTAAAACAGAATGTGTTTGGAGAGCTGTCCAATCAGCACTTACAAGAAGTGCCGTAAATAGGTTATTAGCTGCATGAAATCCTAAAGCTAATTCTAATCCCTCATCCATTAGAGTTATTATTCCAAGGAATAGTCCTGTACCTATATAATAAATCATTACTATATCTCCGAATCTTTCAACTTCTGGATTAGAGTAGTGGAGCAGACCAAAACCAACTGATGTGAGCAATAATGCTATCCATTTATATTTAAAGACAACACCTATTCCCTGCATTAAATATCCTCTAAACATGTATTCTTCAGCACTAGTTTGAAGTGGTAGTAATATAACTGCAATAAGGCATAATATTAGAAATGGTTGCAACTTAAAATTCCATTCATAATTTTCAGGAGAAATAAAACTATAATCAATAAATAGCATTAATGAAGTAAAAATCCCCCAAATTGTAAAAGCAAATATTGCTCTATTCCAATCAACTTTAGCTCTAGTTGTAGTTAGCTTAAGTAGTGACTGACCATGAATAAATTTAACTGCAATGAAAGTACCAATTAACATCCCAACAAAGGGCAGCAATAAAAAAATCAAATTTAGATTTGGCTCAAATGCCTTCATTAGGTAATTTATATCTTCTAATCTTGTTGGGTCCAATGCGCCTGTAGCAGTTTTAATTCCGAGTGCAACGCCATGTGGTATTGAGAAAAGAAGTAAAAAACCGAAAACAACAACTAATCCGATTAAATATTTCCACCAATCTTTTGCATTTTCTTTTACCTGAGTTATATACATAATAATTATTGTTTTTTAATATTAAATAAAAAAGTTATTGAGAATTAGAGCATAGAATAGTCCAAAAAATATCTGTAAATAAATAGTGTTAAGATTTGAATTAATTAACTCCCTAGATTCATATAGTTTAAACACTCTTGTGAAAATATACAATCCATATATAAACAAGATCCCTGTACCTATTAAATATACATCAGAATTGAAATTATCTATAGATGAATTGAATATATCTAACAAGAAATATGATGATCCAAATGCAGCTAATAATATTAATAGATATCCCCATCTTGCTGCCTTTTTTCCTAATGTAACTACAAGATGATTCTTCCCTGTTTTAGCGTCACTATTAGCATCCGGAAATTGATTGATATATAGAATATTTGTTGTCAATAAACCTAAAGGTATTCCTAAATACATAACATTATAAAAATCAATAGAAAACAATTCAATAGTACTAGTTGAAATAGCAAATAATGTTCCTAGAGTAAGCAATGGTCCAAAAGCTAAGAAAATAGCTATTTCACCAAGCCCTCTTCTAGAGGCTAATCTAATTGGTCTCGCAGTATAAAAATAACCTAAGAACAAACCTGTAAGCCCAATAATAGCTACATTTTGAGCATTAGATAATGAACCAGTATTTAAATAACTTACATACATAAGCACAGAAGCCGTTAAGAAAGCTCCAATTAGCATATTTCTTGCTAATGACTTTGTTCCTTCCAAAGTAATTAATCCGAGCTCTATTGATCTACTTCCTCCAGATAATTGAGCTCCTTCTAAAACCTTAGAGTTTAATCCAGCATTAAAATATTCTGTATTTACTTCATCAGTACCATGCTTAACATCAAAATAATCATTATATATATTAGAAGATAAGTGAAGAAAAACTATTCCTAAAATGCACAAAACAAGTGCTAAAGGACTAAATAATCCATTCCCAGTACCTGCTAAAAATGCAGCAACTGCAAAGATTGGAAATAATGAAGCACTTGTAAATCCTCCTCTAGTAATAGCAAATGCCCATTTTATAAATTTCGTAGAAAGTTTTATAGGAACTACAACTTCCTCTTCAATGGGAACAGTAACACCACAATATCCGGTTTGTGGGTTGTTTTTCCCTCTTGCAAAAGTTGGTGTAATTCTAATCCTTGCATTTAATTTCTTTCCATCTTTGTTTAAAAAATATGTTTTAGTATTATACTCTCCATGTTTAATTGCATTTGAGAGCCACATTCCTACATTTTGTATAACAATTTCTCCAGGTGAGAAAATTGACACCCTTTTTTTTCCAACTAATTCTTCTTTGGAATAGCCAAATAATTTAATTCCATCCTCATTAATTGTTTCAATAATACCTTCCATGTCACAAGTAACTACGCTTTTCATGTTTATAGATTTTATATTTTAAATTATATGTTTTTTACAAAGAAAACGCAATGCAATAGATTTCACAAATAAATTATTTCTTATTTTTTTTTATTGCTATAGTTGTGAGTTTTGCGATAGAAATAAGGTTGTTTTCTTCATCAGTAATTTTAATTTCCCATAGCTGTATTGTTTTTCCTAAATGAATTTTTGAGGCTCTTGCATAAACTTCACCACTTCTAACACTTTTTAAATGATTGGCGCTAATTTCAATTCCTCTTACAGTTATTTCAGGATCATCCAAAAAAATCCTGGAAGCAAAGCTCCCAACAGATTCAGCCAAAGCAACTGTTGCTCCGCCATGTAGTACTCCATCTGGCTGGTGTACACTAGGATGAACAGGCATTTTACATGTAATAAAGTCTTCTCCTAAATCAACAAATTCCATATTAAGTGTCCCCATTAAGGTTTCTTTACATACATGATTTGCTCGCTTTAATATTTTATTTTTATCTATCTGCATTGTTATGTTTATTTTTACATAAAAATACAAAACCAGCATTAATAATGAATCCAAAAGAAAAAGAAATTAGCTATAGCTCTCTCAACACTTATTCTACGTTAAACTTACTCTCATCAAAAACAAAAAATGTATGGTTTGTTTGTCATGGAATAGGTCATCTAAGTAGGTATTTTATTAAACATTTTAATGAACTTAACAATGAAGAGAATTATATAATTGCTCCTCAAGCTCAGAGTAAATTCTATATTGCACCAAAGATGAAACATGTTGGTGCATGCTGGCTTACAAAAGAGCAAACTAAAACAGAGACTAATAATGTCATAAATTACTTTAATGAAATATTAGCTTTTGAAAATATACCTTCAACTTGTAACTTAATTTTCTTAGGCTTTTCACAAGGGGTTTCAGTTGTAATGCGATTAATAGCAAAGTCCAAGTTAAAATTTAATAAATTGATACTCTATTCAGGAAGAATCCCTATAGAATTAACTAAAAATGATTTTAAACATATTGATAATAAATCTGAAGTTTATTTAGTCTGTGGAACAAAAGACTCTTATTTAGACAAGAAAACAATAAAATCAGAAAAGAAAAAAGCAGAAGAATTATTTGACAATGTATCAACTATTAATTTTGATATAGGTCATGAAATTAATTCTTCAATAGTTAATGTATTACCTGTATAAAATTAAAGGGTATAACTAAAATAGCTATACCCTTTAATTTATGAATAATCTATTAGGTTATTCTTTTACTTCTTCAAAGTCAACGTCTTCTACATTATCACTTTCTTTTCCTTCTGGATTCTCTGTTGATTGTTCAGAATTAGAAGAATCTTTTTGTTCTGATTGTTGAGCTTTATACATCTCCTCACTTGCTGATTTCCATGCTTCATTAATTTTTTCTAAAGCAGGATCTATTACAGCAATATCCTTTGTTTCATATGCCTTTTTAAGCTCTTCTAGAGCATCCTCAATAGGTTTTTTCTTATCAGCAGATAGCTTGTCTCCAAATTCCTTCAACTGTTTTTCAGTCTGGAATATCATAGCATCAGCACTATTAAGTTTGTCAGCTGTTTCTTTTACTTTTGCATCTGCATCTGCATTTGCTTCAGCATCTTTCTTCATTTTCTCAATTTCTTCCTCTGTTAATCCAGATGAAGCTTCAATCCTAATATCTTGTGTTTTATTAGTAGCTTTATCTGTAGCCGATACATTTATAATACCATTTGCATCAATATCAAAAGTAACCTCAATTTGAGGAACTCCCCTTGAAGATGGTGGTATACCATCAAGATGGAATCTTCCTATTGTTTTATTATCTGCAGCCATTGGTCTTTCTCCTTGAAGAACATGAATTTCAACAGAAGGTTGATTATCAACAGCAGTTGAAAAAATTTGAGATTTTTTTGTTGGTATTGTTGTATTTGCATCAATCAGTCTTGTCATTACATTACCCATAGTTTCGATCCCTAGAGATAGTGGAGTAACATCTAATAATAGAACGTCTTTTACATCACCAGTAAATACTCCCCCCTGAATAGCAGCTCCAACAGCCACTACTTCGTCAGGATTTACACCTTTACTAGGTTTTTTTCCAAAAAACTTTTGAACAGCATTCTGAACTGCAGGGATTCTGGTTGATCCTCCAACTAAAATTATTTCATCTATATCTTTTTTAGTTAATCCTGCACCTTTTAATGCTGCTTTACATGGATCTATTGTTCTTTTAACTAAATCATCAATCAATTGATCAAATTTAGCTTTTGTTAGTGTTCTAACTAAGTGTTTAGGACCACTATCAGTAGCAGTTATATAAGGTAAGTTAATCTCTGTCTGTGCAGATGATGATAATTCAATTTTTGCTTTTTCTGAAGCTTCCTTTAATCTCTGAAGTGACATTGGATCTTTTCTAAGATCCAATCCTTCATCCTTATTAAATTCATCAGCTAACCAGTTGATTATTTTTTCATCTACATCGTCTCCTCCTAGATGAGTATCACCGTCAGTTGCTAGAACTTCAAATACACCATCTCCTAGCTCAAGGATTGATACGTCATGTGTACCTCCTCCAAAGTCAAAAACTACAATTTTTTGATCTTTTCCTTTTTTATCCATACCATATGCTAATGCTGCTGCAGTAGGCTCATTGATAATTCTTTTTACTTTTAGCCCTGAAATTTCACCTGCTTCTTTAGTAGCTTGACGTTGAGAATCATTAAAATATGCTGGAACAGTAATAACTGCCTCATCAACTCCAGTTCCAAGATAATCTTCAGCAGTCTTTTTCATCTTTTGTAAGATCATAGCTGATAATTCCTGTGGTGTATACAATCTTCCTTCAATATCAACTCTAGGAGTGTCATTATCCCCTTTTACAACCTTATATGGAACTCTTCCTATTTCTTTTTTAGATTCAGAGAATTTGTTTCCCATAAATCTCTTTACAGAATATACTGTTTTTGTTGGATTTGTAACCGCTTGTCTTTTTGCTGGGTCACCAACCTTAATTTCACCACCTTCTACAAATGCTATAACTGATGGTGTAGTTCTTTTTCCTTCAGCATTTGGTATTACTACAGGTTCATTGCCTTCCATAACGGAGACACATGAATTTGTAGTACCTAAATCGATTCCAATTATTTTACTCATAATTTTAAATTTTTAATTATTTCAAAATATACTCGGCAATCATTATGCCATTGCTATTTAAGTATAAAATTGTCAGTTTTTTTTCATTTTTTATGCCATATTGGCACTTTTTCAGGGAAAATGGTATTTTTAAAAACCAACCGTAAAATGAGTTAGTACTATAATATATTTTACTAATTTTACATGCTCATTTATTTAAGAATGTCTAAAGCTAAAAAAGAATATAAAAGAATTACTGTAAAATCACTTCTAGATATGAAGATAGATGGTGAAAAGATATCTATGCTGACTGCATATGATTTTACAACTGCTACTATTGTAGATAGATCTGGAATAGACATAATTTTAGTTGGAGATTCTGCTAGCAATGTTATGGCTGGTCATGAAACTACCCTCCCAATAACACTTGATCAAATGATTTATCATGCATCTGGGGTAATTAGAGGAGTTGAAAGAGCTCTTGTAGTTGTTGATTTACCATTTGGTACATACCAGAGTGATTCTAAAGGAGCTCTAAAATCAGCAATCAGAATAATGAAGGAAAGTGGTTCTCATGCAGTTAAATTAGAGGGAGGCAAGGAAATAAAGGATTCTATTAAAAGAATTATAAAAGCAGGCATTCCTGTAATGGGGCATTTAGGCTTAACTCCTCAATCTATTTATAAATTTGGAACATATACCGTTAGAGCAAAAGAAGAGGAAGAAGCTAAGCAACTTATTGAAGACGCAATTATGTTAGAAAAAATTGGATGTTTTGCAATTGTCTTAGAAAAAGTGCCATCAGATCTTGCAGCTAAAGTTGCCAAAAAAGTTAAAATACCCGTAATAGGAATAGGGGCTGGAAATAAAGTTGATGGACAAGTTTTAGTAATTCATGATATGCTTGGCATGACAAAAGAGTTTAATCCAAGGTTTTTAAGAAGATATATGAATCTTTATGATGATATGAATAAGGCAATCTTAAAATACTCAAAAGACGTAAAAAGCGGAAATTTTCCTAATTCTAAGGAGCAGTATTAACATCCTCTCCTTATGAAAATCTTATCAAATTATCATAATTTACAAGTACTTTTTGAAGATAATCACCTGATTGCAATAAATAAAAGACCTGGAGATATTGTTCAAGGTGATAAAACTAAAGACACTCCTCTAGTAGAAATTGTAAAGGAATATCTGAAAATTAAATACGACAAGCCTGGAAATGTTTATTTAGGTGTAATTCACAGGATTGATAGACCTACCTCTGGAGTAGTTGTTTTTGCAAAAACAACTAAAGCATTGTCAAGAATGAATTTGATGCTGAAAGATCATACAATACAGAAAACATACTGGGCAATAACACAAAATAAGCCTGAAAATGAAACTGATAAGCTAACTCATTGGCTTAGAAAAAATAAAAGGAATAATAAATCCACTCATTTCCCAAAAGAGACTAAAAATGCTAAAAAAGCGATACTTACTTATAAGATATTAAAAGAACTTGATAATTATTTTTTATTAGAAGTTTCGATGAAATCAGGTAGACATCATCAGATAAGATGTCAATTACAAGCAATTGGCTGCCCGATAAAAGGTGATATAAAGTATGGATCTAAAAGAACGAATAAAGACGGAAGCATAGACCTTCATGCCAGAAATGTAAAATTCATGCATCCAGTTAGTAAAAAACAGATTGATATAACAGCTCCATTAAGAGATCAAAAAATATGGCAAAATTGTGTTTAAATAACTTTACATAAATTTGCTGTCCAATAATATATTATACAATTCGCGTAAATAAGCCATAAATGGATTTTTCAAATTATATAGAAAATCAAGAAAATTATTTCAGAAATGGGAATACACTGCCTATAAGCAAAAGGAAAAAACTCCTAAAAAATCTTAAAAAAGAGATTCTATCTAATGAAGATAAGATTTTTCAAGCTTTAAATAATGATCTTAGAAAATCAAATTATGAGACTTATTTAACTGAAATAGGTATTTTAATATCTGAGATAGATTTATTTTTGAGTAATCTAAAGAAATGGGCTAAACCAAAAAAGGTAAAATCATCTTTATTAAGTTTTCCTTCTTCAGATTATATTTATAGCGAACCCTATGGAAAAGTTCTTATAATATCTCCATGGAATTATCCATTCCAGTTAGCTGTTTTACCCCTAATGTCTGCCGTTGCAGCAGGAAATACTGTAGTTTTAAAGCCTAGTGAGCACGCTCCTAATACATCTAGCCTAATTAAAGAAATTATTGAAAAAATATTCGATAAGTCACATGCATTGGTTGTAGAGGGCGCTGCAGAAACTGCTTCAAAATTATTAGAATACAGATGGGATTACATATTTTTTACTGGAAGTGTTAAAATAGGAAAAATTGTGGCTACAGCAGCTGCAAAACATCTTACTCCTACGACTTTAGAACTCGGAGGCAAAAATCCATGTATCATAGATGATTCTGTTGATTTAAGACTTACTTCAAGAAGAATTGTTTGGGGTAAATTTGTCAATGCCGGTCAAACATGTATTGCTCCAGATTTCTTGATAGTTAAGAGAAATATAAAAGAACAATTGATAGATCACTTATCAAAAGAAATTGAAAGAGCTTATGGAAAAGACCCAAAAGAATCAGAAGATTATCCAAGGATTGTAAACAAAACAAATTTATCTAGATTATCAAATATGATTAAGGATACAAAAATTCTTTTTGGAGGAGAATATGATATAGAAACTTGTTATTTCTCCCCTACTATCATTGATGAACCTAGAATTGATAGCCCTATAATGGATGAAGAAATTTTTGGACCAATTTTACCTATTATTTCATATGATGATGAAAATCAAATTGAAAAGTTAATATCTAAATATGAAAAACCTTTAGCTTTATATGTCTTTAGCACAAACAAAATATTCTCCGAAAAAATTATTCGAAAATACAGTTTTGGCGGTGGAGCTATAAATGATACAATCATCCATGTAGGAAATCCTAACCTACCTTTTGGAGGAGTTGGTTATAGCGGTATAGGAGCATATCATGGAAAGTCAAGTTTTGACCTATTGTCACATAAAAAGTCAATTGTCAAGAAGGGAAATTGGCTAGATATTAAAATTAGATATGCACCATATAAAGGAAAACTGGAGTATGTAAAAAAATTCTTTAAGCTTTTTAGCTAATTTGCTTAATATTAAATTTAATTTCTGAATTTGTCATCTTTTGAGAAAGAATGTTAATGGCATTATTTGTTAACTGCAAGATTCTTGGATATCCTCCTGTTGTCTGACAATCTCTCATAAGGATAATTATTTTTCCTCCAGGTGTTAACTGTACAGTTCCTGGAATTACATGTGAAGTTATAATTGGTTTTATATTGTTTTGTATTTTTTCATTTAATATATAGCCCATTCTATTATGATTATTAGAGATTGAAAACTGCTTCTTTAGTAAATTCTCTTTATTTTTTTTATTTAACTTATGAAATTCTGGACCTTTATAGCATTCAATATTATCAGATAATATTAGTTTTTGTGTTTTTTCTTGATTTATACTTCTTGACTTTTTTATTGAATTATTTAGAACAATCTTATCGTTTTTCTGAATTTTAAAACATTCCGTTATACCCTTGTACATACACCTACTTTTCATGACTTTCTCGGATTTAATCCCTCCTTGAAAAGCTATATATGTTCTAAAACCATATTCAAGTCTGCCAAAACTAAGCACATCTCCTTCTTCTACATCTATCTTATTATACATTTCTATAGAAAAACCATTTAGTTTAGCATTCATATCTGAACCTGTTAAAGCTATTATAGCATTCTTTTCAAATTTTAAACAACAGCCTGTCATTGTTAATTCCAGCAATGCTTCAGATGTTAAATTTCCTAATATTTTATTTGCAATTTCAGCAGAATTATCATCCATACTACCACTAACGGGAACTCCATAGTTTTGGAAACCAAAACGCCCTTTATCTTGAATTGATGTATAAAAACCTGGGTCTATTACTTTAATCATTTAATACTTCTTTATTTAATTCATATAAATCAAGCTCTACTTCTTTTTCAATTAATTTATATTCATCTTCTGATACTTGAAAAAATTTAACCCTATCACCAGGTTTTGCAAAACATGGAACATCCTTTGACTTATCAAATAGATTAATTGGAGTATTTCCTAAAATATTCCATCCTCCTGGACTCTGCTGTGGATAAATTCCTGTCTGTTCGCCTCCAATTGCTACAGACCCTTTAGGAACTCTTAATCTTGGCTCTTTTTTCCTTGGAATATGAAGGGCATCATCTAAACCTCCTAAATACATGAAGCCAGGTAAAAACCCTATTAAATACACTGAGTAGATAACCTTGCTATGCATAATTATGATATTTTCTTTAGAAATTTTATTTTGCTTTGATATGATGTCAATATCTAATGCAAACTTATTTTCATAACAGACAGGGATATTCCAAAGAATTCTATCATATTTACTATGAGATTTCCGAGATAGATATAGATTTTTCAGCTTCTCTATTAATCTATTTATGTTGTCGATTCTTTTGTTAAAGATTAAAAGCAGTGAACAGTATGAAGATCTTACTTCTAATAAATACTTAAAACCTGTTTCTAATCTTATTTTAAACTCATTTACATCATTATTAATATCCTGATCAATCCTTTCTGGCCAGCTAATTAGAAGAGAATTGTTATTGTATTGAAAATATTTTAAGTTGTATCTATTCAATTATTAAGATTAATTTTATTTCTGTTATTAAAAAGATCTTTTATTAGACTGATTATTTTTGGGCTATCTCCATGAACACAAAAGGTGTCTGCTGAAATCTTTTTATAATCTCCACCAATTGTTTGAATTTTATTATCATTAATTACATTTTCCAACCTTTTTAACATTTTTTGATAATCTAAAATCATAGAATTATTGTTTTCTCTAGAAACTAGAGATAAATCATTATTATAATTTCTATCTAAAAAGACCTCATAATATATCTTTATATTATTCTCAATTGCTAATTCTGAAATTAAAGATCCATAGGGAACATATAAAATTTTATCTGAATATTTAAATCTCATTAATTCAATAATAATTGATGCTGTTTCTAAATCATTTGCTGAGAAATTATAAAGAGCGCCATGCAGTTTAATATGATTAAGGGAAGTTTCTAAACTCCTAGCAATTCTTTCTAGATCATCAATTTGACTCATTAATGAATTGGATAGATCTGTGTGTGAAATAGAAATATTTTTTCTACCAAAATTCTCTTTATCTGGATAAGAAGGGTGTGCCCCAATATTAACACCATATTTTTTAGCTATTAATATTGTATCTGTCATACTTGACTTATCGCCTGTATGACCTCCACATGCAATACTACATGAGCTTAAGAAAGGCATTATGTCTTTCTCCACACCAGTCCCCTCACCTAAATCTGAATTTATTCTAATCTTATTATTTATTATCATATAATTTCAAACACTTTAATTATACTCTTAATACCTAATATTAGTGTTATTAATAATATAAAACAAGAAACAAGGTTATGCTTCCAATTATTAACATATTTACCCAAAACATTATTATTATTGGCAATTAATATTAGAAAAAATGTAATTGTAGGTAATAGAATACCATTTGCTACTTGAGCAAATTTTATTATTTCTATTGAACTAACATTTAATGAGGAGCATACTACTCCAACAATAAGGACTATAAACCAAACTATCCTAAATCTAAGAGATTTTAGTTCTGTACTCCAATTTAAACATCCACAAGTCACATATGCTGCCGCTAGAGGTGCAGTAATTGCGCTAGTTAAACCAGCAGCAAACAATCCAAAAGAAATAAGTTGTTTGGAAAAATTTCCAAAAACAGGCTCTAAACCTTTAGCTAAATCAATTGCTGAATTAAGCTGATCTAAACCTATGGATGTAGCAGAAATTATTATACATATAGATATTAATCCACCTATAAGTACTGCAACTATGGTGTCAATTTTTGCATCTTTTAAGTCTTTTGGTGAAGTCCATTTTTCTTTAGCTAGAGAGACATGAAGAAATAAATTATATGGGACGACAGTAGTGCCTATTAAACCTATAATGATTAAAATACTGTTATCAGGAAAGCTTGGAATAAAGAGACCGCTAAAAAATGATTTTAAGTCTGGCCCTATTTTAATTGCTGTAAATAAAAAAGCAAGACTCATAAAAAGAACTAGTCCCATCAATATCTTCTCTAATAGTCTATTATTTCCTAACAATAAAATAATGAACGCCATAAATCCAATTATTAAGCTGTAGGCATTATACCCTCCAGCAATGCCTAAATTTCCAAATACTGCTTCTAAACCAAGTACACCACCGCTAATATTCCCAGCTTCATAAGCTATATTCCCAACTAGAATAGCTGATAGAATTAAAATAATAGATACTGTCCTAATTGTTTTACTTCTGAATTGTGAAACTATTGTATTAGATAAAGAACTCTGAGATATGATGCCAATCCTAACTGCAATTGTTTGTAGAAAAATTGTAATTACAATTGATAATAGAAGAGCCCAGAGCAGCGTAAAACCGAACTGTGATCCAGCAATTGTACACATGGTTACAGTTCCTGGACCAATAAAAGCAGCTGCAATAACTGCCCCTGGTCCAATATTTTTTAAATATTTTTTAATTCTTACCTAATTAATTCAATTTTTGTAATCTCTTTTGTATTATCTGTAACAGAAAATCTATCATCTAATCTCATTCCAACCACCCATATGATCTTATTTTTAGATGTTTCCAGTATTAGCACTTTATCTTTATCAAAAACAGATATTTTCTTATCTTTTAAGTACTTACTTACTTTTTTCTTTCCATTCATCCCAAAAGGATAAAAATAATCTCCAGATAATACATTTCTAACCCTTAAAGGAAAATCTAGTTTAGCTGAATCTAAATAAATAACATCTGAGTCTTCTTTAGAAATTTTTTTAGCTATACTTACTTTTATCTTACCAACCGATACAGCTACTTCTTTTGATGATTTATTTATTAATAATGACTTATTCTCTACCTCACTATTTTTTACTAATATCAAGTATTCTCTATCCTTTAATAACTTATGAGTTTTAGAAATAATCTGTTTTCCACTTTGAGAATCTAATAAATCTCTAATATCATCCCATTGAGTAAAATTATACTTTTTTAATAGCTCATATAGGTATGCGTCAATATTACTTACTTTCTTAATCTTATTAATTTCAAAATATATCTTTTCATCCCTAGTAAATGAAACATTCTTAATAAAATCATCCATTTTGTCTTTTATAATTGATTTGGATTGTTGCAGCCTATCAATAGATTTTGAAAAATTATCTAATAAATTTGGATTAATCTCTTTTAATTTTGGAATAACTTCTAACCTAATTTGATTTCTTAAATACTCACGTTTTTTATTACTCGAATCTTCTCTCCAAGTAATTTTATTTTCTTTAGCATATGATAATATTTCATCTTTTTTGAAAATTAATAATGGTCGATAAACAGTATCATTAACCTCAGGGATTCCTAGTAGCCCATCAATTCCAGAACCTCTTGATAAATTAATTAAAAAAGTTTCAAGGCTGTCATCCAGATGATGTGCAGTAAGAATATGTTTTACATTTAGCTCCTTTGATAACTCTTCAAACCAAGAATACCTTAATTCTCTTGCTACCATTTGAATTGATTTATTATCATTATTAGACAACTTTTTTGTATTAAAAGATTTTGTGTAAAATTTTATATTATGTTTTATTGCTAAATCTCTTACAAATTTCTCATCTAAATCACTTTCTTTTTTTCTTAATTTAAAATTACAATGAGCTACAAAAAAATTTAATTTTAATTTTAAACATAGATGAAACAAGACAATACTGTCCACTCCTCCTGAAACTGCAATAATTAATTTACTAACTGATATAGAGGGAAAGTTCTTCTTTAAATGATTAAGAAATAAGTTTTCCATTATTTAACAATAAATATATAAAAACTGAATCTATATATGTATAGGTCTATTTTCACTCGCTGAAAGTGCTGCTTCTTTTACGGCCTCAGAGAAAGTTGGGTGAGCATGAGAAATCCTGGCAATATCCTCAGCAGAAGCTTTAAACTCCATTGCAACTACAGCTTCAGAAATAAGATCAGCACATCTAGCGCCAATCATATGAATTCCCAATATTTCATCTGATTTTTTGTCTGCTAAGATTTTAACAAAGCCATCTAAATCAGAACTCGCTCTACTTCTACCTAAAGCCCTCATTGGAAATTGACCAGTTTTGAAATCTACATTGTTTAATTTCAGTTCTTCCTCAGTCTTTCCAACAGAAGCAACTTCAGGCCATGTATAAACAACCCCAGGGATCAAATTATAATTGATATGAGGTTTTTGTCCCGAAATAAATTCTGACACCAACACACCTTCTTCTTCTGCTTTATGCGCTAGCATAGCACCCCTAACTACATCTCCTATTGCATATATATTCTCAACTTGAGTTTGCATATTTCTATTTATTTCAATTTGACCCTTATCATTTACATCTAAACCTGCTGCTTTTAAGTTTAGACCTTCTGTATAAGGTCTTCTTCCAATAGCAATTAGGCAATAGTCTCCTTCTAAGCTAACCTCCTTTTCATTCTTATCATAGGCTAATACATTTACAAGGCTCCCATTTCTAGCTATAGAAGAAACCTTATGTGATAATAAAAGTTCCATTTTTTGTTTTTTTAGTACTCTGCCAAGTTCCTTTGATAGACTAGAATCCATAGATGGAAGTATTCTATTTTGATACTCAATTATTGAAACCTTTGCTCCCAATCTACTATATACTTGCCCTAACTCAAGACCAACAGCGCCTCCTCCAACTACAATCAAATGTTTAGGAACTTCCTTTAGGATAAGCGCCTCAGTTGAAGTAATAATTCTTTCTTTATCTATCTTAGCAAATGGAAGTTCAGAAGGCTTGCTTCCAGTAGCTATAATGATATTTTTAGAATTTATTGTTTCGGTGACTTTTCCGTTAACAATTAAATCAACATTGTTTTTATCTTTAAATGATCCTATGCCGTTAAATACTTTTATCTTATTTTTTTTCATAAGAAAATCAATACCTTTTGTGGTTTGATCCACCACAGCTTGCTTCCTGCTTATCATTTTAGATAGATCAAAATTAATCTCACCTTTAATATTTATTCCATGTTCTGGAAACTTTTTAATAGCATCTTCATAGTGATGAGATGAGTCTAATAGTGATTTGCTTGGAATACATCCAACATTTAAACATGTCCCTCCCATAGTAGAATATTTCTCTATAATAGCAGTTTTCATACCTAGCTGAGATGATCTAATTGCGGCAACATATCCACCAGGGCCAGACCCAATAACTAATACATCAAATGATTCCATAAAAGTCTTATTTTAAAGAATTATCAAAAATACAAATGTTTTAAGTCTGATCAATGAAAATTTTATTATTAATATTTCTCATATTAATTTAAATATAATTTTAATCCATATATTGTATGAAGTAGATATTATTGTTCATGAAATCTAAACCTTCAGACAACATTCAAGATTTGCAATTTTTTGGAGAATTCGGTGGTGTAAACCCTTCAATATCTGACTCTTCAACATATACTTTTTTATCAGCTAAATCTATGTCTGAAACTTTTGAGGGGAATACAGATGGTTGTTATTTATATTCAAGAAATTCATCGCCTAGTAATTTATATTTAGAAGAGACTTTAGCAGCTATGGAAAAAACAGAATCTGCTAACGTTTTTTCTTCTGGAATGGCAGCTATAACCTCATCTATTTTACAGATATGTAAGTCAAATGATCATATAATTTCTAGTAGAACTGTTTATGGTGGAACTTATGCCTTTTTAAAGAACTTTACTCCAAAATTTAATATTAAAACAAGTTTTGTAGATACATCTAAGCCTACTGAAATAATTAAAGCAATTACCAGCAAAACTAAAGTTATCTATTGCGAAGTAGTTAGTAATCCCTTGCTTGATATATCTGATATAAAATCCATTGCTGAAATAGCAAAAAAACATAATATAAAATTAGTTGTAGATAACACCTTTTCTCCACTTTCTGTTACCCCTTCAAAACTTGGGGCAGATATTGTAATTCATAGTATTACAAAATTTATCAATGGGACTAGTGATACTATAGCTGGAGTAGTTTGTAGTACAAAAGAATTTATTGATCAACCCTGGCCCATCGGGCCGCAACCCCAACACTGGAGAGTCACCATGAACATGGATGTGACCTACCGGAACGTTCGCCCCTCCACCCGTTTGAAAGGACGGGCTGAAAAGAAGTTCCAGAAAGTGGCCAAGCACTTGCGCGAGCCCATTGACGCGCACTTCGTACTCCGCGAAGAGAAGCATATGAAGATTGCTGAATTTACAGTGACGGGCAGCGGTGGAGTATTCAAGGCTGAGGAGCAGACGGACGATATGTTTGCCTCGATCGATGGCGCGATGAACAAGCTTGAACGCGTTGTTCGTCGCCACAAGGAGCGGGCACAGGATCGCTGGCAGTCAGGCTCTGGCGAGGTCACAGATGGCTTTGTCATCCCGTCTAGAGACGACCCGGGCGACATCGAAG
>CAJWCT010000027.1 GCA_913031385.1 uncultured Flavobacteriales bacterium
TTTCACTTTTAGATAATGAGAATAATGCTACTTCTGATCCAGAAATGAATCCAGAAAATATTAATAAAATAACCAATAAAAAAATATCAAAGTTAAATTGGTAATTTATACCTAAATAATAAAGTATTTCTGTAAATAATATATTCAACTAATTAAAAGTTATATACAAACTAGAAAGGTAAATCATCACTTGAACTAGTATCTTCTGAACTTGAAGCATCTGCTTCCTGGTTATTACTTGGAGTATTTGAATTCATTTCCCCTTGAGAATCTTGTTTATTAGATAAGAAAGTAAATTCAGTGCAATTAATCTCAGTTGAGTATCTATCCAAGCCCTTATCATCCTGCCATTTTCTTGTTTTTATTCGGCCTTCAATGTATACCTTGTCTCCTTTTGACAAGTATTTTTCACATATTTCAGCAGCTTTATTCCTTAAAACAATATTATGCCATTCAGTATTTGAGACCCTCTCATTAGTTTGCCTATTTAAATACGTTTCATTTGTAGCAAGTGGAAATCTGCCTACACAGCCACCATCCTCAAATCGATGAATTTTAACATCATCTCCAAGGTGACCAATAAGCATAACTTTATTTAATGTTCCTGACATGTTTTTTTTGTCTAATTTAAATAAATATATTATTTATAGCTAAATGTTTTTAAAAATGTTTGTAATTAAATTTGTCTAAGAATTTTTCTATAAGTCTAGGTACTGGATATTTATTCACATCTGAAAATTTAATTGAATTACTATTAGAGCCATCAACAGGCAAAATCCAAAATTTTGCATATATAGTTTTATGTGATAATTTATGTATTATTGGTCTAGAATTAAATAATCTAATATCTGAATTAGAAATTGGGGCTATGCTTTTGAATATCTCATTGGATAATACTTGTGTCTTATTTAATTCTTTTTTTGATTCAATCATTGGAAACTGAAACAAATTTTTCCAAATTCCATTCTTAATTTTATCCATACAAATCATATGATCAGAATCTAGTAATACTAGATAATTAAAATGTGTAATTTTAGGGGCATTATTTTTTAATCTAACTGGGAAGTAATTTACATTTTTCATTTTACTTGCAATACAGTCCTTTGCTAGCATACACTTATCACATAAAGGCACCTTTGGTTTACATATAAGAGACCCAAAATCCATTATTCCTTGATTATAATCACCGCAAGATTTTTTAGGAGCTAACTTTTGAGCATAATCCATATAAAACTTTTTACCTAAATGATTATTAACTGGCACATCTATACCATAAAATCTAGCAATTACTCTATATACATTACCATCAAGGACAGCTCTTCTCTCATTGAAACATATTGATGAAATAGCACTTGCAGTATATTCTCCAATGCCTTTTAGTTTTATCAATTCTATATATGTCCTTGGAAATTTACCATTGCGTTCATCAACTATAAATTTAGCTGTCTTTAATAAATTCCTAGCTCTAGAATAATACCCTAATCCCTGCCATAATATTAGAATATCATTTTCATTAGCTTTTGCTAAAGAATTAATTGTAGGATATTTATTAATAAATTTTAAATAATAAGGTAGGCCCTGAGTAATTCTAGTTTGTTGAAGGATTATTTCAGAAAGCCAGACTGAATAAGGGTCATTGCTGTTTCTCCAGGGAAGATCTCTCTTATTGACCATATACCAATTTAAAATAGCCCGAGCAAAATTCATATCTAACAAATATTATATCTAAAATAGATGGTTAGGGAAAAAATTAAACTATTCATGTTTTAAATATTGAAATTAAAATACATATATTTGCGCCATTGTTGAAATATATTAGTAATTAATAAAAATTTAATCTATGACTAAGGCTGACATTGTATCTAATATTTCTAAAAATTTAGGAATTGAAAAAATAGATGTTCAACTTACAGTTGAATCAGTAATGAAAGAAATAATAAGTTCACTTGAAAATGGTGAAAATGTTTATTTAAGAGGCTTTGGAAGTTTCATTGTAAAAAAAAGAGCAGAAAAAACGGGTAGAAATATAAAGAATAATACTACCATAAAAATTCCTGCTCACAATATTCCAGCATTTAAACCCTCTAAATTTTTTGTAAAAGGAGTTAAAGATAAAGTCAAGATTGATTAAAAGTATTGAAATATGCCTAGTGGTAAAAAACGTAAAAGACATAAAGTAGCTACACATAAACGAAAAAAAAGACGTAGAGCTAATCGTCACAAGAAAAAAGATTAATATATTTTATATTAGTCAAACTAATTACATTCAACCAAGTTCTTTGAAATTAAATTCATTTAATAGTTGCAATAATAGCGTTTGCAATTAATGAATTTTTTGAATTGAATAATTATTAATAATCAGTTAATTATAACTGTATAAATATTGAAAAAATGAATAAAGAATTAATAATTCGTTCTGGTTCAAATAATATTGATTTTGCCTTATTAAAAGATGGGAAACTAGTTGAATTCCAAAAAGATGATGAAAATTTTAATTTTTCTGTAGGAGATATTTTTTTAGCTAAAGTAAGAAAAGCAATGCCCGCGCTAAACGCTGCATTTGTTAATGTTGGCTACAAGAAAGATGGATTTCTACATTATCATGATTTAGGTCCAAAACTTCCAACATTACAAAAATTTATTAAAAGTATATGCACTGGAAAATTAAAGGACTTTTCACTGAAAAAATTTTCATTCGAAAAGGATATTGAAAAAAATGGTTTGATGTCAGATGTACTAAAACCAAATCAAAGCATACTTGTTCAAATAGTAAAAGAACCTATCTCAACTAAAGGGCCTAGGATAACCTCAGAATTATCAATAGCTGGAAGATACCTAGTATTGGTTCCATTTTCAAATCGAATATCAATTTCGCAAAAAATTGAAGATGATAAAGAAAAGGATCGGCTAAAAAGGCTTGTAAAGAGTATTGCTCCAAAAGGATTTGGGGTAATAATCCGTACAGTTGCAAAAGGCAAAAAAGTTGCTGAACTAGACAAAGATTTACGAAACTTATTTAGTAGATGGGTAGCAATGTGCAGAAAGTTCGAAGGAGCAAATCAACCAAGTAAAGTAATGAGTGAGATGAATAAAGCATCAAAAATCCTAAGGGATGTTTTTGATGAGACATTCTCCTCAATTACCATAGATGATGAAGCACTTCACATACAAATAAAAGATTATGTGCAAAAAATTGCTCCACAAAAAGAATCTATTGTTAAATTTTATAAATCAGATCTTCCAATTTTTGAAAAATTTGGAATAGAAAGACAAATAAAAACTTCATTTGGAAAAACTGTATCAATGACTAAAGGATCATACCTAGTTATTGAACACACTGAAGCGCTTCATGTGATTGATGTTAATAGTGGTAATAGAAAATCAACAGCAAAAAATCAAGAAGAATCAGCATTAGAGGTTAATTTAATAGCAGCTACAGAGATAGCTAGACAATTAAGACTCCGTGATATGGGAGGAATTATCGTTGTTGATTTTATAGATCAAAATACAGCCGGAAATAGAAAAAAACTATTTAGTCATCTAAAAACAGAAATGGCAGAAGATAGGGCTAAACATAAGATACTTCCACCGAGTAAATTTGGATTAATACAAATTACAAGGCAAAGAGTCAGACCAGAAATGAAAATTAAAACTAGGGAAGAAAATCCTAGCAACAATAAAAATGAAGTAGAAGCACCAATTATTTTAGTAAGGAGAATATCTGAAGAACTAGAGGATATATACAAAAAAGGGTATAAGAAATTTAATTTAAATACGCATCCCTTTATTGCTGCATATCTTGAAAGAGGATATCCTTCAATTAGATTAAAGTGGTACTTTAAATACCAAAAATGGGTAAAAATAATTCCAAGAGATGCATACAAATATCTAGAATATCACTTTACTCAAGAAGATGGTAAAATAATTAAATTATAAACAAAAAAAGTCCTGTTATTAACAGGACTTTTTTTTTGTAATAACTCTATACTAATAATTAATTATTAACATATAGGTATAGAGTTATAATAGTAACTTAAAATTTTAATCTTACTAAAATTGGACAATGATCACTATGATAGATATCCTCTAAAATTTTAGCATCTACTAGATTTTCTTTCAAAACATTAGATACCATAATATAATCTATTCTCCAGCCCTTGTTATTGGCTCTTGAATTTGCTCTATAACTCCACCAACTATATCTATTTGGAGAATCAGAGAAAAATCTAAATGAGTCAATAAATCCTGAATCCATAAAGCCCTGTAACCACTTTCTTTCGACAGGTAAAAATCCTGATACATTCTTATTTCTAATCGGGTCATGAATATCAATTGCCTTATGACATATATTATAGTCACCCGCAATAATTAAATTATTAGTTTTTGATTTTAGTTTATTAATGTATTCATGAAACATATCCATATATTCAAGTTTATGTTGTAATCTTTCAATATTAGTCCCCGATGGTAAATACAAACTCATAACAGAAAAATTATTAAAATCTAATCTTAAATTTCTTCCTTCATAGTCCATTGATTCAATTCCAGTACCGTACTCAACATGAATAGGTTTAATTCTAGATAAGATAGCAACTCCACTATATCCCTTCTTTTGAGCACTAAACCAATAGTTATATATATACCCTGCTTTATTAAATAAATCTAAATCCAATTGATTTTTAAGAGCCTTAATCTCCTGTAGACATATAATATCAGGATTCTCTCTAACAAGCCAATCAATAAAACCCTTATTAATTGCTGCTCTAATCCCATTTACATTGTATGATATTATTTTCATTTTACTAAAATATGTAATGAAGTAATAAATTTCCATAATCATAGAAATTATTTTTTATAAAATATTTTAGGTTATTTTTAGTTTAATCTAATATATGAAACGTCTAAGCCTCATTATTTTATTCTTTACTATCACTAATCTGTATAGTGATGAATTATATTTTAGATATTCCCACTATAATAACATCAGCAATGATTCATTAGAATTAGAGCTTGAAAAAAACCAGTATCCAAAATTTTTAACTAAGGAATACTTTTATTTAGATAAAAAAAATATTGTATCAAATAATGATAATATTAATAAACTATATAAGATTTCTAGCTCTAATATTCAAGAAAAACAGCTGTTGTTTGATGGGCTAGAAAGTTCAGGGAGTATTTCTAGAGGATTTAATATAGGGAATAATCAAAACTCTGTTTTAAACAGTGAATTAGACTTACAGATATCTGGAAAATTAAGTGAAAAAATATACCTAAAAGCATCTATTCAAGATGCTAATATACCGCTTCAGGATAATGGCTATTCTCAAAGATTAGATGAATTTGATCAAATATTTATAGAGTTAATAAGTGATGATTGGCGAATAAGAGCTGGTGATATTGATTTAAAAAACAGCAATTCATATTTTGGAAAATTTGAAAAAAGAATACAAGGACTAAATTTCAGTGTAAACCCTAATAATCAAGTTAATATATATGGATCTGGAGCTATAGTAAAAGGTCAATTTAAGACAAGTAGTTTCCAAGGTCAAAATGGAAATCAAGGACCATACAAATTAGTCGGATCAAGAGGTGAGCTTTATGTCTTAGTTGTTTCAGGAAGTGAAACAGTATATATTAATGGAAGTAAATTAGAAAGAGGAATTGATAAAGATTATACGATTAATTATAATGCTGGAGAGATAACATTCAATACTACTATGCCAATTACTGGTGATACGAGAATTAATGTAAACTATCAAGTAAGTGAAAGGAATTATTCAAGATTTATAGCATTTTCAGGAGTAGAATTAAACAGAGATAAAATCAATTTAAATATATCTTTTTATAATGAGAATGATCTAAAGAACCAATCTATACAACAGAATTTATCTGATGAACAAATTTCTATTTTAAGCCAAGCAGGAGATGACAGCTCCTTAATGAATGCTCCATCTGCATACCAGGAAACATATAGTGAAAATAGGATTTTATATAAAAAAGAAATTATTAATAGTCAAGAAGTTTATGTCTATTCAAACGATCCTAATGAAGAATTGTATTCTGTCAGATTCACAAATGTCGGCAGCAGTTTAGGCGATTATGTGCTACTAACAAATAATGCAATTGATAACATATATGAATATATAGCACCAATAAATGGAATAAAACAAGGAGATTATAATCCAGTAATAAAGCTTGTAGCTCCGGAAAAATTACAAATAGCCATAATTAATGGAGATTACACTCCAAATGAAAAAACTAATATCAAATTTGAAATTGCCTCAAGTAAAAATGATAAGAACCTATTCTCTAGTAATGATGACAATAATAATGATGGAATAGCAACTAAAATCTCAACATCAAATCAACTCATAAAAAATAAATTATGGGAAATATATGCTAAAGCCAATTTAGATTATATCGATAAAGACTTCCAATCAATAGAAATGATATACAACTCTGAATTTAACAGAGATTGGAATTTAGATTCCTTAACAAGCTATTCCTACATTAACCAAGTAAAAAATCAACTATTGATTCAGGGAGGCATAAATCTAATTAATAAAAAAATTGGAGAAATAAATTACAATTATGAAAATCTAAAATTTGAAAAGGAATATAATGGAGTTAGACAGTTACTGAATCTTAATTTAAAAATTAAAAATATTGACTATACCTCCAATTCTAGTTTTTTAAATTCTGAATCCTCAATCTATACATCTGAATTCTTTAGAACATATAATAAGCTAAAAATAAATTATAAAAATGGATGGAGTAAAATCAATGTAGATGCTGAAAAAAATTTAAAAACAAATTTGCTAGACAACTCCCTCGATAATTCAAATCATGGCCATAAATTATATGAAATTGCTACAGGTATTGGGTCACTTTCTGATAGATTTATTGAAATAGGATACAAGAAAAGAATTAACGATAGTTTAGTTAATAGCAGCTCATTAGGAAAAGTTAATTCCTCCAACATATATTATTTAAAGTCACAAGTCTTAAAGGATGCCAAGAGCAACCTTAGTATATTTTTAAACTATCGAGAAATGACTTGGACTAGTAATGATAATATTGAAAAATTCCTTAATTCAAGATTAATTTATAATCAAAAATTATTTGATCAAATAGTACAATCTAATTTACTCTATGAAACAAACTCAGGAAATTTACCTCAACAAGAATATACATATGTCGAAGTTGAACCAGGGATGGGAAATTATAAATGGATTGATATTAATGGTAATAACATACAAGAACTGGAAGAGTTTGAATTAGCACAATTTCAAGATGAAGGGTTATACATAAGAGTATTTCTCCCAAATCAAATATATTTAAAGACCTATCAAAATAAGTTTAGTCAATCTCTAGTAATAAATTTTCATAAATGGAAAAATTCAAATAGAAAATTTAAAAGATTATTATCACATTTTTCAAATCAATCTCAGTATATGATTGATAAGAAAACTAATCAAAGTATTGAGAACTTTAATTTTAATCCCTTTTCTATTCCTAAAAATGGTTTATTAGGTTTGATTTCAAATTTCAAAAATAGTTTACATTATAATAGAGGAAGACAAGATTTTTCTACAACTTATAGCTACTCATCTAATAAATCAAAAAATACACTTTCCTTCGGATATATTGAAAATAATTTAAAATCACACCAATTAAATTTTATCCATAAGCTACATACAAATTGGCTGTTTGACCTGAATTCAATTCTTGAAAATAAAGTAAGTATCAGCGAGAATTTTGAAAGTAAAAATTACAATCTTGACGAATTTAAAATTAACCCTAAAATAACATATATTTTTAATGAATCTAATAGATTAAATTTTTATTATCAGTATTCTACAAATGAAAATACAATAGGAAATTTTGAAGAACTTAAACAGCAAAAGCTTGGCCTATCGTTTTATCTTTCAAAAGGTGAAAAAATAAATTTTAATTCAGAAATTAATTATTTTAACAATTCGTTTAAAGGAAATCCTAATACGATTATTGGATATATACTTATGGAGGGGCTGCAAGTAGGATCAAATTATACTTGGTCCCTCACTGCACAAAAGAAATTAACCAAATTCTTGGACTTAAATCTTTCCTATTTTGGACGTAAAAGTGAAAATAGCAATTCTATTCATAACGGCAATATTCAATTAAGAGCTGTCTTTTAAAAAAATATCCGCCTACTATTAAGTAGACGGATATCTAATATTACAATTAAATTATAATTTATTCAACTATAATTTTCTGTACTTTTCCAAAGGAGCTGTTTCCAACCTTAACTAAATAAATTCCTTTGGCTACATATGACATATCTAGTGCATAATTAAATGTACCTGTATTCTCAAATCTATGGAAAACCATTCTTTGCCCAAGGACATTATAAACTGTCAATTCAATTTTTCCAACATATGGAGAATTTAGGTTAACATCAAACTGATTGTTGCCTAAACTAACAACTGAAAATTCAGAATCTTGATTGATATCATCTATTCCTAGTGAAGTTACAATATTAACAGTATAATCTTCAGTCTCTCCATATAGTGTTTCCTCACAAGCATCATCAGGAACTCCACCATTCCAGTTTGTTTTAGCTCTCATGATATGCTCACCAAGCGGAGCATCCGCAGCAATTGCTAAAGATGTATTGCCTTGATATGTTCCTGCGCCTCCACCCGGGCCTAATACATAATCATCAACTACTATTTCTTCAGGTGTCTCAAATATAAAATTATCATTATAATCAATCCATACTCTAAAATGTTGATTTCCATATCCCGTAGCAAGAGTTAGTACATTTGTTGATCCCTGTTCTAAATCAGTAGAAATATCTGTAAAATCATTATATCCATTACCTCCTGGTTGGGTTGCATTCTGGATATCTCCAAGCTCAAAGTAATGAATTCCATCTCCAAAAGACATATCTCCTTCAGGACTACAATTAACATTATTTACTGTAACAGTAATTGAATCATTAGAGTTGTCATAATCAGAGGCTAATGAAGTATATGCAGTAATAGTATAAGAACCAAATGCAGAAAGATCAGCAAGATAAATAAAAGTATACTCAATAGTAGAATTTCCTTCTAGTGGTCCTGCAACTGTTTCTGTAATAATTGTTCCATCTAAATCAATTGTAACATCAAAGTTAGTTTGAGTAGCACCTCCATAATTTGTGATAATTACCGTTACTTGTTCGGTAGCAGATAAATTAGTTCCTGACGATGGAGAGCTAATAGCAGAAACTCCAATATCATTTGCATTTAAGTGAGATACATCTGTTGTATATGAATCATTTGCAGTATCCTCATCTCCTGACATTGCTGTACTAGCAGTAATAGAATATGTATTTCCGACTGTAGACATATCTGTGGTGGCAGAAAATGTATATTGATCTGTTAGTGCAGATCCAATAGTTCCGGTATAGGTTTCTGTTATAGTAGAACCTCCATCAACTTGATACGTAACATCAAAATTTGATGCATCATTCTCACCATAGTTAAAAATAGTAACCGTAACATCCTCACTAGCAGTCAATGTTCCTGAAGTTGGAGAATCTATATTTACAACACCAACATCGTTGGCAAAATTTGCTGCAATTTGAAAAACCCCAACAACATTTGCTCTTGATCCTTCCATTAGTTCGTTGTTAAACCAAAAGGCCTTATCATTCGAAGGATCTACTGCTAATTTTGAATAATCTCCAAATCTAATGCCACCTATATTTCCAGTTCCCGCTTGAATTATTTCTTCTGCTATACTCATAGTTCCAAGTGCATCTGAAACATATCTCCCCGTATAATATGTGCTTACAAACTGATCACTAGTTCCGCCCATACCACTATAACCCATACCAATATTTCCTTGTAGGTCCATGGCCATACTCGCATTCCACGCATGCTTTCCATCAGGAGAAGCATAGGTTCCCTCTTGATAAAGTGACCATGGCTGACCATCACTATCCTGGCGTAATTCAAACCAGCGTACACCTGCTAAATTAGTAGCATCACCACTAATATTAACAACAAAATTAAGTATAGCAGAATTGTGGCTAGAAAATTTTCTAAATTGTGCTTGATTCATTATTGTAGACTGTAGTGCATCGATTGCACTTCCTCCTGGCTGTTGTAGATTATCCCAAGATCCGCCATCAAATATAGATATAAAAGGTGTTGTTGATATTTCTTGGGGAGATGCAGAAATAGATGAATTTGAAGGGGTATTCCAATCAACATCTGCTGTCCATATCTTTAAATGATCTGAAGACACTCCTCCCCATCCGTCATCAGCCATAAATACTATTGGAGCTGAGCCTGTAGCAGGTAAATTATCATCAGTAATATTAAAAGCTTGAGGGCTTCGAAAACCAGTACCAGGTAAACCTGGTAAAGAAAAATCTACAAATTGTGCTGATTGATCTCCAGCAATCATTGCATCCCTCTCTAAGATATGCAAATAAGGGGGATTGTCTGTCACATAATAACCATCACTCCAAATTGAAAGTTTTTGATAGTCACTACCCGTTCCCCAATCATAAACATACCATCCATCATTAATAGGATCAGGACCCTGTGAAACAGCCACTTTCCAACCGCTTGCAAGTATTGACATTACAAACCTATCTGCGGCTGCATCATATGAAACTGTTAAATCACAACAGAAACTGCCTACGCCAAACACATTCCCTGGAGCTAATTGTCCAGTTAATGGATTTCCATCTTTATCAAATACTCTAAAACCTGTATTGAAAACCGCTACATAGTGATTAGGGCCAACAGCTCCAGCAGGATCAGTAGGTGAGGAAGAAGTAAATGCTGCAGTGAAAACAATACTAGGCGTTTTCCCTTGTATTTTTTGATATAATTCACCCGGATCCTTTGCTAACAAGTCCTCTCCAGTAGTTCCTTTGCCTGCAACAATATCGGAAGGTGTTGCCTTACCATCTTGCATTACCTTTGTCTCATCTACATAAGGGATAAGATCATCCATTCTAGATGCTAGTGAGGGTACTTCACGCATTTCTAGCGAAGTTCCTATTTCTACAGGCCCAATTCTGTCATTGTCCTGTGAAAAGGAAAATAGTGATAATAAAAGAGCCAGCAATAAAGTTGTAATTCTTGCTTTCATAATAGTTTATTTATTTTTTATACTTAAAAAGTGCAGTAATTTATGATTTTTGATTCAAAATAGAAAATTCTTTTGCTATGAATTCTTCTTTAACCAATTTTTTAAATTAACCTCTTTCATTATTTCTTTTGACACACTATCAATAGAAATCCTTTTTTGCTCCATAGTATCTCTATTTCTTATAGTTATTGTATTATCATCCAAAGTTTGATGATCAACTGTAATGCATAAAGGAGTTCCTATAGCATCCTGTCTTCTATATCTTCTGCCAACAGCATCCTTTTCATCATAAATAATGTTAAATTCAATTTTTAACTTATTATAAAGATCTGTCGCAATCTCAGACAAACCATCCTTTTTTACTAAAGGCAATATAGCTACTTTGTATGGAGATAAAATAGATGGAATTTTTAGGACAGTTCTAGACGAATTATTATCCAACTCTTCCTCAACAAGAGAATTTGATAAGACTGCTAAAAACATTCTATCAAGTCCAATAGATGTTTCTACTACGTAAGGGATATAGCTTTTATTGAGTTCCGTGTCAAAGTATTGAAGTTTTTTGCCTGAATGTTTTTCATGTTGAGATAAATCATAGTCCGTCCTTGAATGAATCCCTTCAATTTCCTTAAAGCCAAAAGGGAAATTATATTCTATGTCACATGCCGCATCAGCATAATGAGCTACTTTAATATGATCGTGAAATCTATAATTCTCTTTACCCAATCCTAGTGATATATGCCAGTTCATCCTGTTTTTCTTCCATTTTTCATACCACTGCTGTTGTGTTCCAGGTCTTACAAAGAATTGCATCTCCATTTGTTCAAATTCTCTCATTCTAAAAACAAACTGTCTTGCAATAATCTCATTTCTAAATACTTTTCCTATTTGAGCTATTCCAAATGGAATCTTCATTCTAGCTGATTTCTGTACATTTAAAAAATTTACAAAAATTCCTTGAGCAGTTTCAGGTCTTAAATAAAGATCAGAACTTGATTGATTCGTTGATCCTATTTTGGTGCTAAACATCAAATTAAATTGTTTAATATCAGTCCAATTTTTAGATCCAGATATTGGATCAACAATTTCTAAATCTTCTATTAATTTTTTTAAAGATTTTAAATCATCATCTTCAAGAGCTTTGCTCATTTGGGAAGTAATTGATTCTATTTTTTCCTTATATGCAACAACTCTATCGTTAGTAGTAATGAATTGATTTTCATCAAAATCATCTCCAAATCTCTTTTTTGCTTTAGCTATTTCCTTGTTTATTTTTGACTCAATCTTCTGACAGTATTCTTCTATTAATACATCTGCTTTATATCTTTTTTTAGAATCTTTATTATCAATTAATGGATCATTAAATGCATCAACATGTCCAGAAGCTTTCCATGTAAGGGGATGCATAAATATTGCACTATCAAGGCCCACAATATTATCATTCATTTGAACTAAAGATGCCCACCAATAATTTTTGATATTATTTTTTAATTCAACACCGTTCTGTCCATAATCATATACAGCACTTAATCCATCGTAGATTTCACTACTAGGAAAAATAAAACCGTATTCTTTAGCGTGGGAAATTACTTTTTTGAATTTATCATCCATAGAACTCATGCTACAAAAATATAAAACGCTTTTAACTAAAGGAATGCTTTTTTTTAAAATTATACGTTAATTTGTATTGAATCCATGAAAGAGTTAAAATATATTATTGGGATTGTAGTACTTGTAACGCTAAATTCATGTGCAAATAGAGGTAGACCATCAGGTGGAGATTATGATACTATACCTCCAGTAATTATAAAATCTGAGCCTGAAAATTTTACAAATAATTTTAATAGTTCTGAAGTAAATATTCTTTTTGATGAATATATAAAAATTAGAAACTTACAAAAGGAATTAATTATTTCACCTCCTATTGATCCTATCCCTGAAATAATACCTGTTGGATCTGCAAGTAAAGATCTTGCAATTAGAGGCCTAGACTCTCTTAATCCCAATACAACCTATAGTTTTAATTTTGGAGAAAGTATTGAAGACAATAATGAAGGCAATCCCTTTTCAAACTTTAAATATGTTTTCTCAACTGGACATTACATTGACTCATTAATAATTAAAGGCTATGTTAAAGATGCACTAGAAAGAGAGGTTGAGGAAGGAATAAATGTATTATTATATGAGATAGATTCATCTTACAATGATTCCATTGTATATATGAAAAAACCAAAATACATCACCAAAGTGGTTGATAGCACATCAACATTTAGACTAGAAAATTTAAAAACTGGGAATTACCTGTTAATCGCTTTAAAGGAAGAAGAAAGCGAAAGAGATTACATATTTCAAACCAAATCAGACAAGATTGGGTTTGCTAAAACTTTTATACAAATTCCAAAAGACTCCATTGCTGAAATACAAATATTTAAAGAAGATCTCCCGTTTAAAATAAGTAAGCCTAAACAGAAAACAAAAAATTCCTTTGCTTTTGGTTTTGAGGGTGAAATAGAAAAATTTAAAATTGATTTGATAGAACCAATAGATCTAGAATTACAAAACAAAATAATAAAAGATCGCGATTCGGATACGCTATATTATTGGTTAAAGTCATCACTAGACTTAGATTCAATTAAATTTTTAGTTTCAACTAAAACAAAAATAGACACATTTAAAATCAATCTAAGAAAAAATAAAATAGATTCATTGCAAATTAAATCCTTACAGAGTAATGTGTTAAAATTTGATGAGAATCTAGAATTACATGCAAATATACCCTATAATAAAATTGATGTTAAAAAAATACAAGTGCTTGATAAAGATTCCATTCAAGTTCCTTTCACATACGAGCTAGATACTACAAATAACATCTATAAATTTAATATCTCTAAAGATCAAGATCAATCCTATAGTTTTGAGTTTTTGCCATCAGCCATAGAAGATTATTATGGCAACGCTAATGACACTTTATTTTATAAGTTAAAAACTAAAACATATGATGATTATGGAAATTTAAGATTAACAGTAAAAAATGCTGTTACTCCTATGATAATTCAGCTAGTTAATAGAGTTGGAGAAGTTAAATATGAACAATATGTTGAGGATTTAAATCCAATAGAATTCCGACATATAGATGCTGGAAAATATTATATTAGGATTATGTTTGATTCAAATCAAAATAAAAAATATGATTCAGGAAGTTTCCTTAAAAGAAGATCTCCTGAAAAAGTTAGTTATTTCCCAGAAGAACTTGATGTTAGAGCAGGCTGGGATTTAATTCAAGAGTTTATTTTAAATTGAATTATTTATTAAAAGATGCCTTCATTAATTTGCTGTTCATTCTTGCAATATCTTTGGAGAAGATAAAGTTTAATCAGTAAGTTCTTTCTTTTTCTTACCAAAAAGCTTATTAAAAAGTATCATAATAGGATCGTAGTATCTGTCAACAACCCTTTCCTTAAGTGGAATTATTGCATCATCCGTAATCTGAATTTCTTCAGGACATACCTCAGTGCAACATCTAGTTATGTTGCACATGCCTGATCCATGTTCTTCTTTTATTTCTTTAATTCTATCAGCTCTATCCATTGGATGCATTTCTAAACTGGCAAGTCTAACCATAAATCTTGGACCAGCAAATTTATCTTTCCCTTCATTATCTCTAATTACGTGGCACATGTTTTGACATAGATAGCACTCTATACACTTTCTAAAATGTTGAACTCTCTCTACATCTTTCTGCATCATAACAAAGTCTTTTTCTTTGTCTTTTTTAGAAGGAGAGAAAGGTAATATTTTTTGATTTTGTTTATAATTCCATGATACATCAGTCACAATATCTCTCATAACTGGAAAAGATTTCAAAGGTGTAATTATAACAGTTTTATCTTCATCAAACTCATTCATTCTTGTCATACAAGCAAGTCTTGGTTTCCCGTTAATTTCAACACTGCATGAACCACATTTTCCTGCTTTACAATTCCATCTGCATGCAAGATCATTGGCTTGATCTGCTTGAATTCTATGAATCACATCAAGAACTACCATACCTTCTGAGACATTACACTTATAACTAACTAGCTCTCCCTTTTCATCATCTCCTCTATATATTTTAAAATCTCTTTCCTTCATATTGTAGATTATAATTTATTGTGATCAATTTTAACCTCTTTCTCCAGGTCTTCTATAGATGAGTTTGCAATTCTTTTAAGTTCCTTGTCCGGTTCAGATCTTTTAACTTTAATTGTTTGCATTTCTCCATTAACCCCTTTTTTACTGATGATATTATACTCTAACCATTCATCTCCCTCAGAAGGAAAATCTTCTCTTGTATGTGCGCCTCTACTCTCTTCTCTTAATAGAGCAGACCTTGCAACAGATTCTGAAGAAATAAGTAAATTTCTAAGTGCTAGAGCTTCGTGCCATCCTGGATTAAACTGGCTTGATCCTGGAGCTTTAACTTCTTGGAATTGTAATTTCATTTCTTCAATTTTATTAATTCCATCTTGTATGTTTTTCTTAGTTCTAATAATACCAACGTTGTATTGCATGTTTTTTTGAAGATCTTCATGTATTAAATAAGGATTATTTCCCCTCTCTCTATTTAAAATAGATGTTGCATTTTTAATAATTCTTTTAATATCATCATCATCTGCTTTAGGCATAGATTTTAATTTCTTTGAATATTTTGCTGCTTCCATTCCTGATAAGTTTCCGAAGACAAGAAGGTCTGATAAAGAATTTCCACCAAGCCTGTTGGCACCGTGCATTCCACCAGCGGCCTCACCACAAGCAAATAATCCGTCTACTATCGTCATAGATGTCTCAGCATCTACTTTAATACCTCCCATAAAGTAGTGACATGTTGGGCCAACTTCCATAGGTTGTTTGGTAATATCTAGTTCAGCCAATATCTTGAACTGATGATACATAGATGGGAGTTTTTTCTTTATATCTTCAGATGATCTTTGTGTTGCTATATCCAAATAAGCACCTCCATGTTCTGATCCCCTACCAGCCTTAACCTCAGTATTAATTGCTCTAGCAACAACATCTCTAGTTAATAGTTCAGGTGGTCTTCTAGCGTCCTTATCTCCCTCAAGCCATCTTGTAGCTTCTTCTACAGAATCAGCTGTTTCATTAGCAAATTTTTCTGGTATATAGTCAAACATGAATCTATTGCCTTTATTATTTTTAAGTATTCCTCCTTCACCACGAACTCCTTCTGTAACCAAAATACCTTTTACTGATGGAGGCCAAACCATTCCTGTTGGATGAAATTGGTTAAATTCCATATCTATCAACTCGGCACCAGCTTCAAATGCCATTCCAAAACCATCTCCAGTATATTCCCAGCTATTAGATGTTACCTCCCAAGATTTTCCGGCACCACCAGTGGCAAATATTAAAGATTTAGTCTCAAATATTATAAATTCACCTGTTTCTCTGTACATGCATACAATTCCCGATACTTTGCCGGATTTATCTTTTAAAATATCTAATGCAGTACATTCCATATGAATATCTATACCTTGATGAATTCCATGATCTTGAAGAGTTCTAATCATCTCGAGTCCAGTTCTATCTCCTACGTGGGCCAACCTAGGATACCTATGTCCTCCAAAATTTCTTTGATTAATAAGGCCATCTCTAGTTCTATCAAAGACTGCTCCCCAATGTTCTAATTCTCGAACTCTTTTAGGCGCATTTCTTGCATGTATTTCAGCCATCCTCCAATTATTGAGCATTTTTCCTCCCCGCATAGTGTCTCTGAAATGTATTTTCCAATCATCTCTATTATCTACATTTCCTAATGCTGCAGCCATTCCTCCTTCAGCCATTACAGTATGTGCTTTTCCTAAAAGTGATTTACAGACAAGCCCTACTCTTAT
>CAJWCT010000028.1 GCA_913031385.1 uncultured Flavobacteriales bacterium
AACTGTACAAATAATCATTATAATCATGTTCCTACTGTAACAGGTCCAGGTCATTCATCTATTGCTACAGGTTCAACTCCAAGTATAAATGGAGTCGTTGGAAATAGCTGGTATGACAGAAATATTGAAAAGGAAATATATTGCGCAACAGATTTAAGCTATGAAAATATTGGAGGAAATGCTTATTATGGAAAAAAATCCCCTAAGAATTTGCTAACACTAGCATTTGCAGATCAAAATAGAATTCAAAATAAAATGAAGTCTAAAACAATATCTGTTTCTATTAAGGATAGAGGTGCAATTTTTATGGGAGGAAAAAATGCTAATGCAGCCTACTGGTTTTATGGTAAGAATAAAGGAGAATGGATAACAAGCTCTTATTATATGAACGAATTACCAAGCTGGGTAATTCAATTTAATGATATAAATAATATTTCAAAATATATAGTTGATTGGATTACACTTTATGATTTAGATAGTTATGATTTAAAAAGAGAAGATAATAATGATTTTGAAAAATTTTTTAAAGGAAAAGATGACAGTGGTTTTCCTTATTTAACAAAAAATCTAATGGAAAAAAATGATGGTTTTGATATGATAAGTGAAACACCATTTGGAAATTCAATGACCACAGACTTTGCAATTGCAGCAATTGAAGGAGAAAAATTAGGAGAAGACAATTATACAGATGTGCTTACAATTAGTTATTCTTCAACTGATTATATTGGACATAACTTTGGAGTATTTTCTTTAGAGACTGAGGATACTTATTTAAGGCTAGACTTGGAGATAAAGAGATTATTAGATTATTTAGATAATAAAATTGGCAAAAATAACTATTCGCTTTTTTTAACTGCTGACCATGGTGCATTAGAGGTTCCAGCATACCTAAATTCAAAGGGTGTGAAGGCCATGTCTGTTAATAAATATAAATTTATTAAGAGTGTTTCCAAATATTTAGATGAAACTTTTGGAAGTAAAAAAATAATAGAACATTCAGTCAATAATAACATATATATTAATTATAAGGAGGTTAGATCTCTGGATCTGAATATGGATGTAGTAAAAGAAAAAATCATAAATCATTTAAAAACTTATGATTTTATAAATTCTGCTTATTCATTAGATGAGATAATTTCTTTATCAAAATTAACTAACTATCAAGAGTTAATAAAAAATGGATATCATCCAGAAAGAAGTGGAGATATTGTTTTTGTTTTGGAGCCAAATGTTATTATTTATGGTGATAGAGGGACTACTCATGGATCTGGTTATGATTATGATACTCATGTGCCTTTAATTTTTTACGGGAATGGAATTAATAAGGGTGAAACAAGCATTAGAACAGAGATTACTGATATTGCACCAACAATTAATGCATTATTAGGTTTAGAAACTAGTCAAGCCTATTCTGGAAAGATTCTAGATTTTGTTATTAAATAATTGACTGGTTTATTTTGTCAATATAATTTAAAATATCTTCCTTCCCTGAATGTTTTTTACTGGATGAAAGAAAAATTTCTGGTAAAATTTCCCA
Organism: uncultured Flavobacteriales bacterium; assembly: GCA_913031385.1. Classification (GTDB taxonomy): domain Bacteria; phylum Bacteroidota; class Bacteroidia; order Flavobacteriales; family Flavobacteriaceae. The sequence goes on from CAJWCT010000028.1 coordinate 1,538, forward strand.
GTTTTTTTCAAGCTCTTTTTTGTAGTTAAGAAGTTTGTTGTCGATTTCTGTTTTAGTTAGCTTATCCGTTTTGGTAAAAATTATAGAAAAAGGAATTTTATTTGTGGCCAACCATAGTATAAAATCTAAATCTATTTTAAGCGGAGAATGTCTTACATCAATTAGAATAAAAGCAGATACCAATTGTTTTCTATGTTTAAAATAATCAGTAATGCTTTTTTGAAAATGTTTTTTATTTGATTTAGATGTTTTTGCATAACCATAACCGGGTAAATCAACTATATGCCATGAATTATTTATTAAAAAATGATTTATTAGTTGGGTTTTACCTGGCGTGGATGATGTTTTTGCTAATTTATTCTGATTTGTTATCATATTAATTAGCGAAGATTTTCCAACATTACTCCTTCCAATAAATGCATATTCAGGCATTATTGTTTTAGGGCAATCTTTTTCTTTTTGACTGCTTAAATAAAATTTTGCAGATTTAATTTGCATTTATTTACTTGTATTTAGATTTCTTTTGGAGAACCAGCTAAGTACCATTTCATTGAATTTTTTTGGATGCTCCATCATAGGTGCATGACCACATTTATCAATCCAATATAAATCTGAATTTGGAAGTAGTTTATGAAATTCATTAGCAACATGTGGTGGAGTTACAATGTCGTTTTTTCCCCAAATTAGGCATATGGGAATTTTTATTTTTGGCAAATCTTTTGCCATATTATGTCTTATAGCACTTTTAGCAAAAGCTAGGATTTTAATTAATTTATTTCTGTTATTTACTGTTTCAAATATCTCATCTACTAGAGATTTGGTAGCAACTTTTGGATCAAAAAATACTTCCTCAACTTTTTTCTGCATTACTTTATAGTCACCTCTTTTAGTATAACCACTTCCCAATCCGGATTCATACAATCCTGAGCTTCCAGTTAGAATTAAGCCTTTAGCCTTGTTAAATAATTTAGTATAATACAGCCCTATATGGCCGCCTATTGAATTTCCAATAATTATATAATTCTTTAATCCTTTAAACTTGATAAATTCATACAGGAATTCAGCTAAACTTTTTATTGAGCTTTTCATTATAGGCATATCATATATTGGAAGAGATGGCATTAGAACTCTATATCCTTTATTTTTAAAAAACTTAATTACAGCACTAAAATTGCTAAGACCACCCATTAGCCCATGCAATAGAATAATTGGCATTCCTTCACCTTCTTCAATATATTTGAATTTTCCCTCTTGTTTTAGGATAAACTTCATAGGATTTAGTTAAAAAGCAATACGAAATTACTTAATTTATTTAGAATTATGTCTTTTTCTTCTTAATTAACACCTATTGTTAATGTTTTTGTTGATTATTAAAGCATAAAACATAACATTCTTATATTCAAAGAGTTAACTATATTTTTTGTTGTTTTTAATCGATGAAATATGTCTTTAATAGATTTTTATTAACAATGTGGTAAAATGTGGTAAAATGTGGTAAAATTTTTAGTAAATTTGATTCAATCCAAAATTACATTTTAATCTTGAATTATCTAATAGGGACATATGAGTGTACAATTGATGTAAAAGGAAGAATTATGATTCCAGTTGCATTAAAGAAACAGCTTTCAGGTATTTTAAATAAAGGCTTTGTTCTTAAAAGAGCGGTTTTTCAGCAATGCTTGGAGTTGTATCCTATTTCTCAATGGGAGCAATTAATCACAAAAGTTAATTCATTAAATAGATTTAAGAAGAAAAATAATGATTTCATAAGGAGATTTACTGCTGGAGTGAAATTTATTGAATTAGATACTTCAGGGAGGTTATTAATCCCTAGAGATTTAATTGATTTTGCAAATATCAGCAAGGAAATTGTTGTTTCTTCTTCAGTTGATATAATCGAGATATGGGATAAGAGAGGTTATGAAGACACCATCAAGGATGCAACTGTTGATTTTGCAAGTTTAGCTGAGGAAGTAATGGGTCAGGATGATGATTAGCACTAATTATCATAACCCTGTTTTATTAGCTGAATCTGTTGAAGGATTAAATATTATTGAAGATGGTATTTATGTAGATGCAACATATGGAGGTGGGGGCCATAGTAGAGAGATACTATCAAGATTGGGTGAAAAAGGACAATTAATTGCCTTTGATCAAGATTTTGATTCAAAATCAAATTTAATTGATGATAATAGGCTACTATTTATAAATGAGAATTTCATGTATTTAAAAAAATTTTTGAAGCTGAATAACATTTCAAAATTAGATGGAATTTTAGCTGATTTTGGAGTTTCATCATATCAGATTGACAAGCCAGAGCGTGGTTTTTCATATCGGTTTGAAGCAGATTTAGATATGAGAATGGATAATAATTCTTCTTTAACAGCATATGAGATTATAAACAAATATACCAGTGAAGATTTAAATAAAATGTTTAAGAATTATGGAGAGTTAAACAATGCTAGAAAAATCACAAGGGAAATAATCAATAATAGGGCAAAGAACGAGATTAAAACTACAACTCAATTAAATGAAATTATACATCCCTTAATACCTAATAGGATTTCAAATAAAATATTATCTAGAGTTTATCAATCTATTAGAATTGAGGTGAATAATGAATTAGAGGCAATCAGATCTTTGCTAAAACAAACAGTAGAATTATTAAAGGTTGGAGGAAGAATAAGTCTAATTTCTTACCATTCTCTTGAGGATAGAATCGTCAAGAGATTTTTTAAAACTGGAAAATTCCAAGGTGAAATAGAAAAAGATATTTATGGCAATTATTCTTTGCCATATAAAATTATAGAAAAGTTAATTGTGCCAAATCAAACAGAAATAAACAGAAATATTAGAGCTAGGAGCGCAAAACTTAGAATAGCAGAAAGAGTATAAACATGAGAGATAGACTAATAAATATTATAAAGGGAAATTTTTTGATTAATGAAAATGCCTCAGGTAATTGGTCCTTCATCTTAATCTTTTTGCTTCTATCAATTATAATGATTTCAAGTTCACATGCTGTAGATAAAAAAGTACATAATATTTCAAAACTAAATAAAGAAATTAAATCTCTAAGATCAGAATTTGTAGATGTCAGGTCTAATTTGATGCAGTATCAAATGGAGTCTTCAATTTTAATAAAATTAAATGAAAAGGGTATAGTTTCTTCTACAAACCCACCCAACAAGATTATAGTAAATGTCAAAAATTAAAAAAAATATTATTACAAGACTCTATATAGTTAGCTTCTTTATGCTAGTCTTCGCGTCTTCAATAATATTTAAATTAATTGACATACAATTTACTAATGGTGATTATTATAGGGAGTTATCAGAAAATAGGGTTTTTAAAAATATAGAAATCCCTGCAAATAGAGGAAATATATATTCTGAGAAAGGCAGATTACTTGCAACATCTGTCCCAAAGTATGACATAAGATTTGATGCACTGGCTCCAACCGAAAACAACTTCAATGAATATGTTGAAGAGTTAAGTATAAAACTTGGAGAAAACTTCAATAAACCTTCAGAATATTATATTAAAACACTCACAAATGCTAGGATCAATAAAAACAGATATTTATTAATAGCTAGAAACCTTGGGTATTTAGAATATATGAAAATTAAGAACTTCCCATTATTTAGATTAGGAAGTTTTAAAGGTGGAATAATAACAGAACAGTATACAAAGAGAGATTACCCAATTGGAGGGGTTGCTCAAAGAACAGTAGGCTATGAAAGGTATGATGATTTTGGAAATGTAACTAGACCTGGAATTGACGGTGCGTTTGGTCCTAAATATTTAAAAGGTGAAAATGGAAGTAGACTTTCTCAAAAAATCGGAAAAGGTCAATGGAAGCCTGTTGAGGATTTCAATCAAAAAGAACCAAGAGATGGATATGATATTTATACTACAATAAATATTGAAATTCAAGACGTAGCCCATTTTGCATTACTAGAACAATTAGAATATTATGAGGCTGATCATGGAAGTGTAATTGTAATGGAAACTAGTACGGGTGAGATTAGAGCTATATCAAATTTGGGTAGAACCTCTGAAGGAAAATATTACGAGAAGTTAAACTATGCAATAGGTGAATCTCATGAGCCAGGCTCAACTTTTAAATTAATGGCAATGGTAGCAGCATTAGAAGACAAGGTAGTTGATACTAGCGACGTTATTGACACTAGAAATGGTGTTTTATCTTTTTATGGAAGAAAAGTAAGGGATTCAAAAAAGGGAGGTTATGGGAAAATTTCTGTTGCCAAGGCATTTGAAGTTTCTTCAAATACAGGACTTGTACAAATTGTAAATAATGGATATGAAAAAAATCCAGAAAAATTTATTGATAGAATTTTCAGTATGGGTTTAAATAATCAATTAGATTTAGAATTAATAGGTGAGGGAAAACCAATATTTACACATCCTTCAGACAAGAAAAATTGGGATGGTTTGGATTTGCCATGGATGGCATTTGGTTATGGAATTTCATTAACACCTCTACAGACACTTACTTTTTATAATGCTATTGCCAACAATGGTAAGATGGTAAAACCTAGATTCTTAAAAGAAGTTAGATCTTTTGACAATGTAATTGAAACTTTTGATACGCAAATAATTAATTCATCTATATGTAGTAAGGAAACAATTAATAAGGTTAAACAAATGATGATAAATGTTGTTGAGAAAAAACATGGAACGGCTCATAATATATATGATAAGAATTTTTCTATGGCAGGAAAGACTGGTACATGTCAAACTGAATACTGGAAAAACTCTAATCTATATATTTCATCGTTTGCCGGATATTTTCCAGCAGAAGACCCTAAATATTCATGTATAGTAGTTATTCATAAACCCAATAAAACAAAGGGATATTATGGAAATGTAGTTGCAGCTCCTGTATTTAAGAAGATTGCTCAAAAAATATATTCTGAAACTCCAGTAGTGCAGGAGCAGAAGTTTTTAAATGAGATTAATATTCTTAAAGAAGATGGTAATGATACTAACCCATATTACATGAGCTTAAATAGTTCTATTATGCCTGATTTATCAAAAATGGAATTAATGGATGCAATTGCATTACTAGAAAATTTTGGAATGAAAGTTATAATTCAAGGTAAAGGAAAGAAAATTAATCAATCAATAAAAAAGGGAAAAAGAATTAAAAAAGATCAAAAAATAATACTCAGATTAAGTTGAAGGCAGTAAGAGAAATATTATATAAAGTAAACATTAATAAAGTTATAGGGGATACTGGTACTTTAATAAGAAATGTTGTATCTGATTCTAGAGAAGTAATTGAAAAAGATTTATATATAGCAATTGATGGAGTTAATGTTGACGGACATAAGTTTATTAATTCTGCAATAAAAAAAGGAGCAATATGTATTGTTTGTGAAGTATTACCAAATAAGTTACATGAAGGTATATTATATGTTGTGGTTGAATCAACAAGAGAGTCAATTGGAATTATTTCTTCAAATTATTTTTCCAGTCCATCAAGTAAATTAAAATTAATTGGCATAACAGGCACTAATGGAAAAACAACAATTGCAACACTGCTATACAGCTTATACAAGACAGCTGGACTAAAAGCAGGACTAATTTCTACTGTAATTAACTATGTGGATGGAAAGGAAATAGACTCCACTCAGACTACTCCAGACTCATTAACAATAAATAAATTATTGTATCAAATGGTAGAGGAGGGTATTCAATACTGTTTTATGGAAGTAAGTTCACATGGCATTGAGCAAAGGCGAATAAGTGGACTAGAATTTGCTGGAGGGATTTTTTCAAACTTAACACATGATCATTTAGACTATCACAATAGTTTTGAAGACTATAGAGATGTAAAAAAGGACTTTTTTGACAATCTTCCAAATACTGCATTTTCTCTTGTAAATAAAGATGACAAGAATGGAAAATACATGGTTCAAAATACAAAATCTAGAATATTCACTTATGGATTAAAAACTTATGCAGATTATAAGATTAAAATTTTAGAATCTTCTTTAGAAGGAATGTTATTAAAAATTAATGAAAGTGAATTTTGGTCTAATTTATCTGGAAAATTTAATGCATATAATTTATTGGCTGTTTTTTCTACAGCCTCTATTCTTGGAATGCCATTTAGTGAAACTTTGCAGTTAATGAGTATGTTAAAGAATGTTAAGGGAAGATTTGAATATTTGAAATTGAATAATATTACAGCAATTGTTGACTATGCTCATACTCCAGACGCTCTTAAGAATATTATAAATTCTATTAATGAAATAAAAACAAACAAAGAATCCTTAATTACTATTATAGGATGTGGTGGAAACAGAGATAAATCTAAAAGACCTGTAATGGGGGATATAGCATCATCATTAAGTTCAAAAGTTATCTTCACAAGTGACAATCCAAGAAACGAATCTCCTGAAAAAATAATTCAAGATATGGTTTCAGGAGTAAAGCCTCTGAATTCTGTTAAAACAATCTCTATTGCTAATAGAAAAGAAGCTATAAAAACAGCTTGTCAATTGGCCAAGTCTAATGACATCATTCTAATTGCAGGCAAGGGACATGAAAAGTTTCAAGAGATAAATAATAAAAAACACTTATTTGATGATTATAAAGTAGTAAAAGAATGTTTAACTAAAATGAATTAATTTATGCTATACTATCTATTTGAATACTTAGAAAAGGAATTTCAATTTCCAGGGGCATCATTGTTTACTTTTATTTCCTTTAGAGCTTCTATTAGTATTATCCTGTCTTTATTAATCTCTACCATGTTTGGAAAGTCAATAATTAATTATTTAAGGTCAAAACAAATTGGAGAGAATATAAGAGATCTTGGATTAAAAGGTCAAATGGAAAAGTCTGGTACACCAACAATGGGAGGGTTGATAATAATCTTGGCTACAATTATACCTGTATTATTATTTTCTAAGCTTGACAATATATATATCATTCTACTTATTTTAACAATGATATGGATGGGAACAATCGGATTTATAGATGACTATATTAAAAAATTTAAGAATAATAAGAATGGATTAAAAGGTGGGTATAAAATAATTGGACAAGTTTTATTAGGAATAATAGTTGGTAGTACACTGTTTTTCCATCAAGATGTTACCATTAAGGATAAAATAGTTGACACTCAGATCTATGAATTGGTAGATGAAAATACAGACATAGTAAGAGTTGAAGAAAAGTCAACAAGAACAACAATACCATTTCTAAAAAATAATGAATTTAATTATTCTGATTTAGTAACATGGATTCATCCAAATCTTGAAAAATATACTTGGATAGTATTTATTTTCTTTGTCGTATTAATTCTAACAGCAGTTTCTAATGGAGCTAATTTAACAGATGGTCTTGATGGGCTAGCAGCTGGTTCTTCAGCAATTATAGTATTAACATTAGGTGTCTTTACCTGGGTTTCAGGAAATATAATTTTTTCTGACTATCTAAATATTATGTATATCCCAAGGGTTGAAGAAATTACAATTTTTATTGCAGCATTTGTTGGTGCTCTTGTAGGGTTTTTATGGTACAATACATATCCAGCTCAAATATTTATGGGTGATACAGGAAGTTTAACAATTGGAGGAATAATTGCGGTAATATCTGTTGCTGTTAGAAAGGAATGGTTAATTCCTCTAATATGTGGCATTTTTTTAATTGAAAATCTATCTGTGATTATTCAGGTGTTCTACTTTAAATATACCAAAAAGAAATATGGTGAAGGCAGGAGAATTTTTAAAATGTCTCCACTGCATCATCATTACCAAATGTCAGGATATCATGAAAGCAAAATAGTAACTAGATTTTGGATACTAGGAATATTTTTAGCAATACTATCAATTGTAACTCTAAAGATTAGATAAATGAAAAGTATTATTATTCTTGGTGCAGGAGAAAGTGGAATAGGTTGTGCATTATTGGCACACTCTAGAGGATATAATGTATTTGTTTCTGATAGTAATAATATTCAAGAATCAACTAGGATTCAATTAACTGAAAATAATATAGAATTTGAGGAGAGCTCACACAATAAAGCAATTAATATGAAACCTGATTTTGTTGTTAAGAGTCCAGGAATACCTGATTCATCTCAAGTAATTAAATCATATATAAAAAATAATATTAATGTTATTTCTGAAGTAGAATTTGCATCCAGGCATACAGATTCAGAAATAATTGCAATTACAGGAAGCAATGGCAAAACAACAACAACTTTGCTTACACATCAGATTTTAAGTGATCAGGGCTTGAATGTTACAATTGGAGGAAATATTGGAACTAGTTTTTCTTCCTTACTCATTTCTAATGATTACAATTATTTAGTATTAGAGGTAAGCAGTTTTCAGCTGGACGGAATAGTAGAATTCAAACCTCATATTGCTGTAATTACAAATTTATCGCCTGATCACTTAGACCGATATAAGAATTATGAAGATTATATCAAATCAAAATTTAGGATAGTGATGAATCAGGATGCTAATGACTATCTGATCTATGATGGCGATGATCCAACAATTAACTCCTATATAAATCAAAACAAAATCAGATCAAAATTAATTCCCTTTTCTATAGAAAGAAAGATAGAAGAAGGGGCGTATTATAATAATCAATCAATCAATATTTCAATTAATAAAAAAAAACTAGCTATGTCAACTGAAAACTTTTCAATTAAAGGAAAACATAATATAAAAAATGCTATGGCAGCTGCAACAGTTGCACATTTATTAAAAATAAGAAAACAGACCATTAGAAAAAGTTTGGAACATTTTCAAAGTGTAGAGCATAGATTAGAAAATGTTTTAACAATTAATAAGGTTAACTATATAAATGATTCAAAAGCTACTAATGTAAATGCAACATATTATGCATTAGATACTATGGAAGCCCCTACAATATGGATAGTAGGAGGAATTGATAAGGGAAATAAATACGAAGACTTATTTCCATTAGTTCATAAAAAGGTAAAAGCAATTATATGCTTGGGGAAAAACAATTTTAAGCTTGTAGAAAATTTTGAGAATATAGTTGAATACATAGTTGAAACAACATCAATGGAAGAAGCTGTATCAACTGCTTATAAAATTGCTAAACCTGGTTATAATGTCTTATTATCTCCAGCATGTGCAAGCTTTGATCTCTTTGATGATTATAAGGATAGAGGAAGACAGTTTAAAGCATTTGTTAGAAAATTATAATGAATAGATTCTTAATAAATATTAAAGGCGATAAGCCGTTGTGGATAGTGATTATACTATTGGCTAGTTTTTCCTTTTTACCCGTGTATAGTTCTGCAAGTAATTTAGCCTATTTATACGGAGATGGAAATACATTTAGCTACTTATTTAAGCATTTTATTCATTTATCACTAGGATTTTTTCTGATGTATATGGTGCATAAAATACCTTATAGGTATTTCAGAGGTATATCTATATTGATGATTCCTGTTATATTGGTTTTATTAGCCTATACTATTTTCCAGCCCAGTATATCAGAATCGATGACAAATTCAAATAGATGGATTAGAATACCTATTGTAGGTTTTGGATTTCAGCCATCTACTTTAGCCTCTATAATCATCTTAATTTATGTTGCTAGATATTTATCAAAAATTAAAGACAAATTAATTACTTTTTCACAGTCTATTTTGCCATTGTGGGTTCCCGTTTTCTTAACGATTTCTTTAATTCTTCCAGCAAATTTTTCAACTAGTGCAATACTATTTTCTATGGTAATGCTATTGTGTTTTCTCGGAGGATATCCATTAAAATATTTAATTGGAATTCTATCTTCAGCAGTAATTTTATTTTCAGTATTTCTTTTATCAGTTAAAGCTTATCCAGATTTGTTTCCTAATAGGGTAGATACATGGAAAAGTAGAATTGAGAGCTTTGTTGATTCAAAGCAGACTAAATCTAATTATCAAATTGAGAAGGCTAAAATTGCAATTGCCACAGGTGGAATTAGAGGATTAGGCCCTGGCAAAAGTGTTCAGAAGAATTTTTTACCACAATCTTCTTCAGATTTTATATATGCAATTATTGTAGAAGAATATGGTTTAATAGGTGGTTTAGCCTTACTATTATTGTATTTATGGTTTCTATTTAGGGTAATCATAATATCAAACAAGTCCAAAAGTGTTTTTGGATCATTACTTGCCATTGCATTAGGCATACCAATAGTTTTTCAAGCATTAGTTAATATGGCTGTTGCCGTACAATTATTTCCTGTTACAGGTCAGCCACTCCCTTTAATTAGTAGTGGCGGAACTTCTATATGGATGACATGTCTTGCAATTGGTATAATCCAGAGCGTTAGAATAGGTTCTGAAATTAATGAGGATGAAACTGATGAAAATAATCCTTTAGAAATATTAAAAGAAACAATTTAAATGAGAAGAAATAAATTCATAATTTCTGGTGGTGGTACAGGAGGACATATTTTCCCAGCTATCTCTATTGCCGATGAATTAAAATTTAGATTTTCTCAGTCTGACTTATTGTTTGTTGGTGCAAGAGATAGGATGGAAATGATTAAGGTGCCAGCTCATGGTTATAAAATTAAAGGTCTTTGGATTTCTGGTTTAAAAAGAAAATTTAGTTTTAGCACCCTATTATTCCCCCTTAAATTAATATATAGTCTATTTCATTCACTATTGATTATACTTAAATTTAAACCAGAAGTTGTTATTGGAACAGGTGGGTTTGCTAGTGGTCCTATAGTTTTCATAGCCACAGTATTAAGAATACCAACCCTAATTCAAGAACAAAATTCATACCCTGGAATAACAAACAGAATATTATCTAGAAGCGTAAATAAAATTTGTGTTTCCTATAGTGATTTAGACAAGTATTTCCCAGCATCTAAAATTAAATTAACTGGCAATCCTATTAGAAATAATATTTCTAATGCTGAAGAAAATTATGATAAGGGTATTAAATTTTATGATCTTGATATAAATCGAAAAACTCTTTTAATTATTGGAGGAAGTCAAGGCTCACGTGAAATAAATAAACACGTTTACAACTGTATTGATTTTTTTAATTATTTGAATATCCAAGTTATATGGCAATGTGGAAAAATATATTATAATCAATATGAAAAGTTGGTAACATCTGATAATATCAAACTCTACTCTTTTTTAGAGAGGATAGATCTTGCTTTTTCGGTCTCTGATTACATAGTTTCTAGGGCAGGAGCTGGTTCTATATCAGAATTATGTGTTGTTGGAAAACCTGTGATTTTTATCCCTTCACCTAATGTTGCTGAAGATCATCAGACAAAGAATGCAAACTCATTAGTTGCAAGGGATGCTGCAATATTAATTCAAGAAGAAGATCTAGAAACAATGTTTAAGAAGATGATTAAGGAATTAAATTCCTCAAGGGATTTGCAATATAAATTATCAAAGAATATAAAGAGTTTAGCTTTTGAAAATGCTACAAGAGATATAGCTGATGAAATAGAAAAATTAATTAAAAGATGAATTTAGATAAAATAGATAACATATTTTTTATTGGAATTGGAGGAATGGGGATGAGCTCATTAGCTGAATATTTTATTAATGAAAATAAATATGTTGGCGGATATGACAGGGATATTTCAGAAAATACGGACAGACTTCAGAAATTAGGAATAGAAATTTTGTTTCATGATTCATTTGACAGGGTTAATTCAAAATTTTTAAATAAAGAAAATACGTTAATTGTATACACTCCCGCAATTCCTGCTTCTAATAATATATTAAGTGAATTTAGAGGAAATAAATTTACTTGCATAAAAAGAGCAGAGCTACTAGGTTTAGTTGTTAATAAAGGAAAATGCATTGCAATTGCTGGCACCCATGGAAAGACCACAACAACATGTATTTTAGCTCATCTATTAAATTCTTCAAATATTCCAACCACATCTTTTATTGGTGGTATTTCTGAAAATTATAATTCAAACTTCTTGTATAATGGAAATCAACTATTTCTAGTAGAAGCTGATGAATATGATAAATCATTCTTGAATTTATCTCCAGACTATGCCTGTGTCACCTCTATTGATCCAGATCACTTAGATATTTACAATGATTTTAGGGGAGTTCAGAGCGGATTTAATTCATTTATAGATAATATTAAATCAGATGGATTTCTGATTGTTCAAGAAAATTTAGATTATAATTATCCAAAATATGGTTTAAGTCATAATTCAGATTATTCTATAGAAAATATTAGAATTCATGATGGGAGTTATCTTTTTGATATTGTAACACCTGAAAAAAATTATGAGAATCTAAAATTCTCTATTCCTGGCAAGCATAATCTTATGAATGCATTGGCAGCATTTGTGATTTCAATAAAACTAGGTTGTGAATTTAATTTGTTAAAATCAGCCCTAGAGAGTTTTAAAGGAGTTAAAAGGAGATTTACTTATCATATTCGAACTAAAAACAGAATTTATATTGATGATTATGCTCATCATCCTAAAGAAATAAATTCTGTCTACGGGGCACTTAAAGAAATTTATCCAGAGCAAGATATTTTAGTTGCTTTTCAGCCTCATTTATTTACAAGAACAAGAGACTTTGTAGAAGAGTTTGCTGACAGCCTATCTCAATTCGACGCAGTATTATTATTAGATATTTATCCGGCTAGAGAGACTCCTATTGATGGAGTAAGTTCATCATGGTTATTGGATAAAATTAATAGTCCTATAAAGAAATTGGTTGATAAATCAGATTTATCATTAGAAATCCTTAATCAAAACATGAAGATTAATGTTACCCTTGGGGCTGGTGATATAGGAGATGAATGTATGAATATTAAAAAAACTTTAGAGTATGCAAATTAATTGGAGTAAAATAATATTAACATTAGTACTGATATTAATTGGAGGATTATTCTATAGTACAAACTCAATTAATTCCAAAAGAAACATAAATGATATTATTGTTGATTTTGAATCAACTAATAAATTATTTATAACTCAGGATTCAATTTTAAAGTTACTTCCAACTAGCTTTTTAAATAAAAAATCTGTTGATATAAATTATCTTGAATCACTAGTAAATTCTAATGGTTTTATAAAAAATTCTGAAGCTTATGTCTCTATTGAAGGTGATTTAATTATTAAGGTCCAGCAAAGAAATCCAATTGGAAGAATAATTTCTGAGAATTCTATTTTTTATATAGATGATGAATCTAAAATTATGACAACTTCCAAAATTCATTCATCAAGAGTTCCAGTTATTTTCAATTACAGTGAATCTTTTTCTCATGATAAGATTTATCAAATGTGTGATTTAATTGATAGTGATGAATTTTTGAAAAAAAATGTAACCAGAATAAATTTTCTAAAAAATAATTATATCCAATTAAATTTTAGAGATCACGATTTTGATTTAGTTATAGGAGAATATAACAACATAAGGAAAAAAATTAAAAATTTTAAAGCTTTCTATCAAGTAGCAATTGAAAATGAAAGTTTAGATAAATACAGTAAAATCAATTTACAATTTGAAAATCAAGTTGTATGCACAAATAAATAATTTATGGAAGAGAACAAAATATCGATAGGTTTAGACATAGGAACTACCAAGATAGTTGCAATGATTGGAAGAAGAAATGAGTATGGGAAAGTTCAAATATTAGGTGTTGGTAAATCTAAAAGTTTAGGGGTTCACAGGGGTGTAGTTAATAATATAACCCAAACAATTCAATCTATTCAACAGGCAGTAAATGAAGCAGAATTATCAGCAGATTGTAAAATTGAGTCTGTTACTGTTGGAATAGCTGGACAACATATTAGAAGCTTACAGCATAGTGATTATATAACTCGTACAAATTCTGAATTGGTAATTGATGAAGATGATATAGATCGTCTAATTAATCAGGTTCATAAATTAGTAATGCTCCCAGGTGAGGAAATTATTCATGTATTGCCTCAGGAATTTAAGGTAGATGGTCAAGCAGAAATTAAAGAACCTGTTGGAATGTATGGAGGTAGATTAGAAGCAAATTTTCATGTAGTTGTTGGACAGGTTTCATCAATTAGAAATATTGGTAGATGTGTTAAAAGTGCAGGTCTAGATTTAGAAGGAATAACCCTAGAACCATTAGCTTCAGCAAATGCTGTTTTAAGCTTTGAAGAAAAAGAGGCAGGAGTTGCTTTAATTGATATTGGTGGTGGGACTACTGATTTAGCTGTCTTTAAGGATGGAATTATAAGGCATACAGCTGTTATCCCTTTTGGCGGCAATGTAATTACTGATGATATTAAAGAAGGTTGCTCAATAATAGAAAAACAGGCAGAACTGTTAAAAATAAAGTTTGGTTCTGCATGGCCAGGAGAAAACAAAGAAAATGAAATAGTTTCAATTCCAGGACTAAGAGGAAGAGACCCTAAAGAAATAACCTTAAAGAACTTATCTAAAATAATACATGCTAGAACTGTTGAAATAATTGAACAAGTATACTTGGAGATAAAAAATTATGGTCATGAAGAGCAAAAAAAGAAATTAATTGGAGGAATTGTTTTAACTGGTGGAGGAAGTCAGCTAAAACATATTAAACAATTAGTTGAGTATATAACTGGGATGGATACAAGGGTTGGATATCCAAATGAGCATTTAGCAGGCGATACTGATAAGGATGTAACGATTCCACTTTTTGCAACTGCTGTAGGTCTGGTATTAGATGGATTAAGAAGATTTGAAAAAGACATTAATGAAAAAGTTAAAGTTAAAGAAACCAATAGTGAAGATGGAGAAGAAAATCAGCAAGAACAAGAATCAGAAGTTAGGAATGAGAGGACACCATTTCTTGAGGCATTTAAAGAGAAACTAACAGAGTTTTTAGATAACGCAGAATAATTTAAACTAAATAAACAATAAAAAAATGGAAGATAATTTGGATTTAGGAATAACATTTGATTTGCCAAAAAATAAATCAAACGTAATTAAAGCAATAGGTGTTGGTGGAGGTGGAAGTAATGCAATAAATTATATGTTCAACCAGGGAATTAAGGGTGTAGATTTTGTAATATGCAATACTGACGCCCAAGCTTTAAACAATAGCGGAGTGCCAAACAAGATTCAATTGGGTGTTAACTTGACTGAAGGGCTTGGTGCTGGCGCAAATCCCGAGGTGGGTTCTCAATCAGCAATTGAAAGTACTGAAGATATTAAAGCTATGCTTAATGTTAATACTAAGATGGTATTTATTACTGCTGGTATGGGTGGTGGAACTGGAACAGGGGCTGCAC
>CAJWCT010000029.1 GCA_913031385.1 uncultured Flavobacteriales bacterium
TTATCTTTAAAATAATCTGTTTAAGATTTAATGAATAAGAGAAATTTAGCACTAAAACAATAATCGAATTCACTTTTATATATTTGTTAAAACAAATTACAGGCCATGATTAAATCAATGACTGCTTATAGCTCAACTATTCTAAATCTTAAGAACTATAAAGTAATTATCGAAATAAAATGTTTAAATAGTAAAAATTTAGACATAAGCTGTAAAATACCCAGTGAATTAAAAGAAAAGGATAACAGTATTAGAACATTAATTTCTAAAAATCTCCAAAGAGGAAAAATTGACTTTATACTTTATTTTGAAAAAGACTTAAATTATAATCCTACAATAATAAATTCTAAAATAGTTAGTGATAATATTAAAGAGCTTAAAAAGATAGCTGATGGAGATGTAGCAGATCTATTAAAAATTGCAATTCAAATGCCAAATGCATATAATGTTGTTAAAGATAGTCATGCAGTTAAAGAATGGAGTAAAATTCGAAAAGAAATAACAAAAACTATAGCACACGCAGATAAATATAGGATAAATGAAGGTCTTGAAATACAAAAAGATGTAACAAATAAAATAAAGAACATTAAAAGATCTATAATTAAAGTAGATAAATTAAAGCATAGAAGAATAAAAAAAATAAAAAATAAAATAAAAGAAGAAATTGTAAATTTAAATCTTAAGATTGATGATAATAGATTTGAACAAGAGCTAATATATTATTTAGAAAAATATGACATAAATGAAGAGATAGTGCGGTTAAATAGTCATATAAATTTCTTTACAAGTGTAGTCAAAAGCAAATCGCCAAATGGCAAAAAACTGGGATTTATTAGTCAAGAAATGGGTAGAGAAATTAATACTGTTGGAGCTAAATCATATGATGCAGAAATGCAAAAAATTGTTATAGAAATGAAAGATGAATTGGAAAAAATAAAAGAACAAATTTTTAATATACTTTAATGAAAAAAGGGAAGTTAATAGTAATTGCTGCTCCTTCCGGATCTGGGAAAACTACGGTTGTTAAGAATTTGATTTCTGATGAATCCCTGAATTTAGGTTTTTCTGTGTCAGCCACCTCCAGAGAAAAAAGGGAAAATGAAATTAATGGAAAAGATTATTATTTTTTATCAAAAGATGAATTTGAAGAAAAAATTAATTTAAATGAATTTATTGAATGGGAAGAAGTATACGATAACACTTTTTATGGAACTTTAAAATCAGAAATAAATGACTTAAATAGTTTAGGTAAAAATTTGATTTTTGATATTGATGCAATTGGTGGACTATCAATAAAGAAAGAATTTCCCGAAAGCACATTAACTATTTTTATTTGTCCGCCAAGTTTAGAAGAATTAGAAAATAGATTAAGGAAAAGGGGGGCTGATTCAGAAGAAAAAATAAAAATAAGACTTTCAAAGGCCTCAAAGGAAATGTCCATGTCAGTGCTATATGATTATGCTATAGAAAACCATAATCTTGAAGAAACTGTAGCTAAAGTAAAAATACTAATTAATAATTTTCTTTAATAATACTAATGAATATTGGACTTTACTTTGGGACATTTGATCCAATACATTTTGGCCATATTAATATTGCCAATTTTCTTGTCAATAATGACTTAGTAGAAAAAGTCTGGTTTGTTGTAACTCCTCAAAATCCAGTGAAATCTTCAAATAATTTAATTGATTTTATGCATAGATATGAAATGGTTAAAATTCAAGTAAAGGATAATAATAATTTGCTAGCCAGTGATATAGAATTAAACTTAAAAAGGCCTAACTATACTATAAATTCCTTAAGATATATTTCAAAGACTTATCCTAATAATAGTTTTAGTTTAATAATAGGTGAAGACAATTTTGTCAATTTTAAAAAGTGGAGAGAGTATAAGGAAATAATGAGTTATTATAAGATATATGTTTACCCAAGAAAGACTAGATTAAAAACAGATATGAAATTAATTATGAGTAATAATATAGAGATGATAAAGGCTCCATTAATTGATCTAACTTCAACTAATATAAGGAATAGCATAAATGACAAAGACTGTACTAAACAATTTATTTCTGATAGTGTATATAAATACATAACTACTAATAATCTATATAAATCAAATAAGTTGTGACAAAAAACAATCTTAAATATTGTGTGATTGGAGGCGGTAGCTGGGCTACTGCTATAATTAAGATTCTATCTGAGAATCTTAGAGAAATTAATTGGTACGTAAGAAATAAAAATAATATTGATTATATCTATAAAAATCATCATAACCCAAACTATTTAAGTTCGGTAGAGCTAGATATTAACAAAATACATGCTAATAATGATATAGATGAAGTGTGTAATAAATCCGATGTACTAATTATAGCTGTCCCCTCGGAATTTACAAATAGTGTCCTTAATGAGATATCCATTAATATTTCAGATAAAATTGTTGTTTCCGCTATAAAAGGGATAATCCCTGAAACAAACTTATTAGTAGGTGAACATCTTGAGAAAAATTTTCAAATAAAAGAAAGCAATTTCTTAGTTCTTGGAGGGCCATGTCACGCAGAAGAAGTAGCTCTTGAAAAACTATCTTATTTAACAATAGCCTCTTCAAATAAAATATTGGCAAAAAAGATAGCTTCAAAATTTACATCCTCATATATCTATGTTCAAACAAGTGATGATGTTATAGGAATAGAATATTCTAGTATGCTAAAAAACATCTATGCAATTGCTGCTGGGATTGCGCATGGTCTTGGATATGGTGATAATTTTCAAAGTGTATTGATGAGTAGTTCTATAAAAGAAATGAATAGATTTATAGAAAAAAGATACTTGTTGAAAAGAGATATTAATGACTCAGTATATTTAGGAGATTTGTTGGTTACAGGATATTCACTTTTTTCAAGAAACAGATTATTTGGAAATATGATAGGTAAAGGATATTCTGTAAAATATGCTAAAATGGAAATGAGTATGATTGCAGAAGGATATGTTGCTACTAAAAAAGCTTATATGTTAAATTCTGAATCAAGCAAAAAGGCTAAAGTTCCAATTATTGAATCAGTATATAACATCCTCTATTTAAGAAGAAGCCCAAAGAAAACCTTTAAAAATCTATGTGAAAAAATAAATTAGAAAGTTGACTTAAATTGTCTAATAAACCTAATGTCGTTCTCGCTAAGCAATCTTATATCATCTATTTGATGCAACAAGAGAGCAATTCTGTCAATACCCAGCCCAAATGCATATCCAGAATATTCCTTAGGATCAATTCCGCAGTTCTCTAACACATTTGGATCAACCATTCCACACCCCATAATTTCTAGCCATCCCGTCCCTTTTGTCATTTTATAATCTATTTCATTTTCTAAACCCCAATAAACATCTACTTCAGCACTTGGTTCTGTAAAAGGAAAGTAAGAGGGTCTAAGTCTGATTTTTGACTTTCCAAATAGCATTGTTGTAAAATATTCTAAAGTCTGTTTTAAATCCGCAAAACTTATATCCTTATCAATACAAAGCCCTTCAATTTGATGAAAAAAACAATGAGATCTTGCAGATATTGTCTCATTTCTATAAACTCTGCCGGGAGAAATTGTTCTTATTGGAGGCTTATTATTTTCCATATATCTTACTTGAACTGAACTGGTGTGAGTCCTTAACAATATGTCTGGATCTTTTTCAATAAAAAATGTGTCCTGCATATCTCTTGAAGGATGATGTTCAGGTAAATTTAAGGCAGTAAAATTATGCCAGTCATCCTCAATTTCTGGCCCTTCACTTATGGTAAAGCCAATCTTTGCAAAGATGTCAATTATCCTGTTTTTAACTAAAGAAATAGGGTGCCTAGACCCAATCTCAATTGGATCTCCTGGCCTAGTTATATCATTAATGGATATAGAATCCTTAGAGTTTTTTGAAAGTCCTAAAATTAAATCATCTACTTTTTGATGAGCTACATTTTTTAACTTATTTAGAATTTGACCTACTTCCTTTTTTTGCTTATTATCAATATTTTTAAAATCAAGAAAAAATTTATTTATTATTCCTTTCTTGCCTAAGTATTTAATTCTAAATGATTCAACGCCCTCCCTAGAATTCGATTCAAAAGAAGAAATTTCATTAATAGTAGATTTAATTTTATCAATCATTAGTTTATATGAATAAATCAAATTTAATAAAACTTAGTTAATATAATTGATTTTTAAAAAATAGTTAACTATAGCTTCTTTCATTAATATTGTCTGTTCTCCAGGTTTTAGATTTGGTAGTTTTTCAATTAGTTTATAATGAGGCCATCCATCATTATCTATATAATCAAAAGTATAATATCCGTAATCACATAATAATTTACATACCGCTATATGCATTAGATCTAATTTTTTGTTTTTAGAAAAATTCGCTTTCACATCCCCTAATTCTTGAACTCCAATTAAAAAAATAATTGATTGCATATCAATTATTTCATTTTCAGAAAAATCCTCTGATAATTTTAAAATCAATTTATTCCATCTTTCTTTTAAGTTCTCATCCATTATAAAAATGTATCATTTAACAAATATCATAATAATATAACAAGTATAATTTATTATTTTTAATATTAAGATTTCTTAATGAGCGGAAATAGTATTGACATAGTAATATCAATAATTTTAATTTATGGAATAATTAGGGGTTTCTATAGAGGATTCTTTTTGGAGGTCTCTGCATTAATTGGATTATTGCTAGGGATATATTTTGCAATTGAATTCAATGAATTTATTGGTAAATATTTGCAAAGATTCCTTTCATGGGAAGAAAATTATATAATTATTCTCTCTTTTTTAATCATATTAATTGTAGTTGTAGTTGCCTTAAATCTAATTGCAAAATCTCTAACCAAATTGGCTGAAACTATGGCTTTTGGGTTGCTAAATAAAATTGCAGGAGCTTTTTTTGGATTAATTAAGTATTCTATTGTCTGTATTGTATTTGTACTTTTATTTGATAAAATAAATTCATCCGTTAAAATGATAGATGAATTAACTATTCTAAATTCATTTTTTTATCCTTATATAAGACATATAAATCAAGAATTATTTCCTCTATTTTTTACATAATCTTAAGAATCTGAACTATATGGAAGTGATGAATGGTGTAAGTCAATTTTTAACTTTCCATTTACTAGCTTATATCCGAAAGTATATTCAGCCTTTATAATATCACTATTATTAGACTTAAAATAGTAATTCCCCATTGCAATTGCTCTTTTATTATCTAATATTATATTATTATTCTCAAATTTAATATCTATCCAGGGTGTTTTAGCAAAACCATCATCTTCTTTACAAACAGCGTCTTCACCTCCTATGAAATATGATAAAGCCATTTCTTTTGTGTTTCTAAATTGTTGTAAAGAGGCCATGGTAGGTTTAAAAAGAACTGGGCCTGTTTGAAAAAAATATAATTCATCTAGAAAATTTATTGCACATTGCTTACAGACATCATTCTCTTTTATAGTTCCAATTTCAATAACAGCGTGTGCCCATTGATTTTGAGCTTTTATAACTTGCTTTTTTGTTATCATAATATTTTTACATCAATTAATTGTATAAATCCTGTTTGACCATTTACCAATCGAATTTTAATCCAATTATTATAGTTCTCTATCACTTGTACTTTAGCCCCTTCATGTAACAGAAATAAAGTTTCTGATTTATTATTTGGCTCAGTTTTTAAATTAGTTTCATAAGAATAAATAATAGCATATTCATTATTGATATAGTTATCATATCCTTTATTCCCATTTATTAATGAGGCTAACATAAATATAGATGACATGCATAAAAGAACAAATGTTATTCTCTTTATTCTACTATCACTAGCAAAATAGTAAGATAAAAATAATGCTATTACTAGAAAACTAAAAACTATAGAAATATAGCCCCATGTTTCGAAATAAAAAATATTTGACAAGCTATTTAACATTGATTTTATTAAAGGAGTTGTAATAGGGTCTATTTCATCAAGAAGTGTATTATTAACTAAGTTTAAATTATCAATGATATCTTTATCATTTGGATTAAGCTGAAGTGCTTTTTCATAATAATAAACTGAAGAGGGGATACTATCTAATTTATAATAGGCATTAGCCAAGTTATAATATAGCTCAGCAGAATGAAAATCATTATTGATTATTTCTTTATAATAATTAATGGCTTCGCTATGCTTGCCTTGATTATATAATTCGTTGGCATCGTTAAAAATATTATTAATATTAACTTGAGCCAATAAAATAGAGGTAGAAAATACCCAAACTATATTTAAAAGAATTATAATCTTTTTCATCTTACTTAATTTCTTTGTCAATTAATGATATTATTTCTAAAGCCCTTGAATAATCTTTGTCCATATCAACATAATCAAAAGGGGTATATCTAGCCATTTGACAATTATTAAATATATCCTCTAATAAATCTATTGTTTTTAAACTTACTGATCTTTTCAATAGAGACTCTCGAACTTGCTTTGCATTATATTCTCTATTATCAAATAATAGAATTGATTTTAAATAATTCATCATAGCCTTATCTAAAGCTTCATAGAATTTATTCTTATTCTCTATATTTTTCTTAGCATCTAATAAATATTTCTTTCCTAATTTTTTTGCATTATTAGCCCTAATCCAATTTTTATCACTTTTGTTTTTATTTAATATCATTTTTATTGTTATAATAATTATAGCAATTATAAAAGGGATAAAGAGAAGTGCCCAGAACAAGTTAGAATTAAAAAATATTTCATTACTTATTTTTGCAAATTTTGTTTTTGCTTTGAATGATGTATTTCCATATTCTACTAAGCCTACCTTGTTTATCTTTTTGTTTGAAACTTCATCTTTATCCCTATTTTCTAATATAGAACCTTTTACATTTACATAAGTAATATTAGAAGTTTCCGTTTTATATTGAGAATCTTTTGGATCAAAATAAGAAAATGAAATTCTAGGAATTGCATATTTTCCTGGAGATGATGGAACTATTGTATATTGATCCTTTATGCTCCCTTTAAGCCCTAGAAAATTAGTGTTTATTTTTTCTAATCTTTCAGGTTCATACACTTCCAAAGATGAAGGTAAATTAACAGTAGGTAAATTAAATAAGTTAAAATTTCCTATACCTTTAATTTCTAGGGTTAGCTGAAACGCTTCTGAAAATAATAATTCCTTTTTTGATGTACTTACTAAAAAATCGAATTTTCCTACAGCTCCTGAAAAATTGTTTGGCTTACCTTTATCAGGTAATGGTTTCACATTAATTTTTAATTTTCCAGCAGAAACTGTTTTATTTACAGTATTGTTTAAAATTTGTCCAAAAAAATCTCTTCTATTGCTAGGAGTCTGAACTGTAATATCTAATACAAGTGGCTCAATAGATAGCTCTCCTATTTTTTGAGGGTATAGTACTGTTTTACGTAATATAACATATCTATATGGTTCTCCCTTATATGTTCCGTTTTCTACCGTTAAATTTTTAATATTAATATTCTTACTCCAAAAATCTGCATATCTAGGGGCGTCTAATTCTCTCCAATTATTAACTCCAGTATCTGGAGATACATATAATTTATAAACAATTGATATAGGTTCATTTAAATATGGATTTGTTTTTGAAATCTCAGCAACTAAGTGTATATTTTTATCCGCAACATATGAAGGATCGTTTGGATTTATAGGCTTATCAACTGCACTTGTCACGACTATATTAAGAATCATCGTTTTATATATTTCACCATCAACTTCAATAGAAGCCTGACCAATTTTAAAATTTCCTTTTTTTATAGGAGATAAAAAATACGTATATGTCTTAGAATAAGATCTTTTACCATTGATCCATGAGTTTTTTATTGACTGACTCGGACCAGATACAATTCTAAAATTATCAAATTCTGGAGGTGTAAAATTATCACCATCTTTGTCCATAATAAAATCAACCTTAACCCTTTCATTAATTCCTAAAGAATTCTTACTTAAGTTTGCTCTAAAATTAACCTGAGCTGATAAAAAATAGCTAAAGAAAAGACAAGCGATAAATAAAATAACTTTTCTCATTACCAATCTTTTTCAGTTATAATTTTAACTCCTTTTTGTTTTTTCTCATTTATTTTTGCTTGAACCTTATTTTCTTCATTATTCATTGCTTTCAATAAATTCTTAATTTGCTCAGGAGATAATTTGGCTGATCCTCTATCCTTTGACGGATTATTCTTTTTATCGTTTTGCTGATCATCTTTTTGTTGATCATCTTTTTGTTGATCATCCTTTTGCTGATCATCCTTTTGCTGATCATCCTTTTGCTGATCATCCTTTTGGTCCCTTTGATCATCTTTATTTTCATCCTTCTTATCATTATTCTTGTTTTGATCATCAGCGCAAAGCTTTGCTAAAGATAAGTTATATCTCGTTTCATCATCATTTGGGTTATTTCTTAAGGCATTCTTATAAGCTTCTAAAGCTTCTTTACAAAGATCTTTCTTCATTAAAATATTACCAATATTATGATTAATTCTATGTTTTTCATTATTAGACTTTGCATTTTTTAATGCTTCCGCTTGTCTTATTAATGCCTCATCATACAATTCTTCTTCATAATATTTATTTGATAAATTATAAGGCGCTTTTATATTGGAAGAATTAATTGATATTGCCTTCCTATAACTATTTTCCGCCAAAAGAAAATCCTTGTCATAATTTATATTACCATCATATAAGTGTTTATTATAAGATTCATCCTGACCAAATAAATTAATGGAAAAGAAAAATATAATTATAATATGTATGTGTTTATGAAATACCATTCAAATATTAATTTTCATTAAATAAATTTAATTTTTTTAACCAAAATGTTTTAGTATCAAATAAAAAAACTTCAATAAAAAGGAATAAAAGTCCTATAGCTAAAAACCATTGGAATTGGTCCTTATATTCTGAGAACTTTTTAGATTCAAATTCTTTTTTATCAGTTTGATTTAAAATATTCTTAATTCTATCTATTACAAATTTTGTGTCTAATCCTTCAATATATTCACCATTTGTTTCCTTAGCAATATTGGTCAAAACTTCCTTGTTTAACTTAGTTATAACTACTTCTCCTTTACTGTCCTTTTTATAGCTCTGTACAATTCCGTTCTTTTTTATTGGAATTGGAACGCCTTTGTCCATTCCTACTCCAATGGTATAAATAGTAATTCCCTTTTCAGCTGCTATTTTTGCCATATCTAATGATATGTCATTATGATCCTCCCCATCAGAAATAATTATTAAAATTCTTTCAATTTTGTTTTCATCATCAAAATAAGTTGTAGCTAATTGTATTGCTTCATCTATAGCAGTTCCTTGAGATGATATCATATCAGTATTCATGTTTTGTAAAAACATTTTGCCTGAAGAATAGTCTGTTGTAATAGGTAATTGTGGAAATGCCTTTCCAGCGTATGCCACAATTCCAATTCTATCTCCACTTAAAGTGTTTATAATTTGATTAACTAGCTGCTTAGATTTCTCTAATCTATTTGGAGCTACATCTTCAGCTAACATACTTCTTGAAACATCAATTGCAAATACAATATCAACTCCAAACCTTTTAAAAGTTTCCATTTTAGTCCCCATTTGAGGATTAATCATAGCCAATACAAGAAAAGATAAAGAAAAGACAATCATAAAAATTCTTAAGTATGGTTTAAATAATGAAATATTTGGGCTAAGCTTTAATATAACCTCATTTGATGCAAATCTATTTTGAATTTTTGATTTCCAAATTCTATCAATAGCAAATAGAATCACTACTAATATTGGGATAATCCCAAGCCACAACCATGATATTTCTTCTATTTGATACATTATATAAAACTTCTAAACAAAGTAAATTTTAAAATCATTTCCAATCCAATTAACATTAGTGCAGGTAAAAGAAAAAGTCTGTATTTTTCCTGAACATTATAATATTTAAATTCTTCAATATCTGATTTTTCAAGCTTATCAATATCATCATATATCTCCTTTAATTTATTATTATTTGTTGCTCTAAAATATTTTCCTCCAGTCATATCTGCTATTTCATTTAAAAGCTTTTCATCTATTTCAACTTTAACATTTGCGTAATTGAATTTTCCTCTTGAATCAATTCCTATAGGAGATAATGCCATCCCATTAGTCCCCAATCCAATTGTATATATTTTAATTCCAAATTCATTAGCAAGTTCCACAGCAGTTAAAGGATCTATAAATCCAGAATTATTTACCCCATCTGTTAATAAAATGACTACTTTGCTCATGGCTTTACTATCTTTTATCCTATTTACAGAAGTTGCTAGCCCCATGCCTATAGCAGTCCCACCTTCAATAATTGTGTTATATTCTATTTCCTTTAATGACCTCAAAATAATTGACTTATCACTAGTTATTGGAGTCCTTGTATAACTCTCGCCTGCATATTCAACAAGTCCTATTCTATCAGTTGTCCTGTTTTTAATAAAATTTGACGCAACATCTTTTAATGCCTCTAATCTGTTTGGTCTTAAATCCTTTGCTAGCATACTTGCTGAAACATCAATTGCCATAATAATGTCTATCCCTCGATTGTTTTTTACTCTTGTAGAGATGTCTATAACCTGGGGCCTTGCTAATGCAATAATAAGTAACGTTAAAGCAATCATTCTAAATATTCTAAGAATTGGCTCAATCCATACAATAAATGATTTTGATTCTGAGAATGCTGCTGAATTAGAAAAATTCAACGTATTAGATTTATACTTGCCTGTATATGAATACCATAAAGCCAATAATGGTATGACTACCAATAACCATAAAAATTCGATATTTAAAAATTCCATTTTTAAAATCATTTTTGTTGCTTTTTAATTAATTCAACTGAAGAGATAACATTATCTGTGATTTCATTTAAATAAATATCATCCTCATGAATGATAATTAATTGTTTAAATTCATTTTCGGTAAAAAACCCTAATATTGAATATTTGCCACTTATTATTTTACCACTATTAGAATCTATAAAATCTGCTGAGCCATATACTCTAATGCCTTCAGCCTCATTAGCAGTAGTGAAATTTTCATACTTAACCACAATATTACTTAAGCCCATAGTCTCAATTGTATCCAGAGTATAATCAATATATTTCTGAAAATCTTCTGGTTTAATCTTATCATTGAATCGTGTATTTGAGACATAAATTTGCATTAAATTATCACTATTGTTAAAGGAGAACTCAGATAGATTTGTAGAGTTTAAATATTTAAAATTAGGATCTGACAATTTTCTTGTTAAAACTTCTGGAGTTTTGACAGTAATCCCAGGGGCACCATATTCAGTAGTAACCCAATTTTTTGTTTCTAATAAAATTAAATTGTCATTTCTAAGTATAGAATCCTTAACATATGTAAAACCAAATAAAACACTTGCAATTAACACAGTAGAAATCAGAAGACCCATAAAGCCTATAATAGCTTTTTTAATTCTTTTACTCCTTTCCTGTTTTAATAATTTTTGATGAAATTCGTAGTCCTTCTTTAATTCTTCTATTGTAGGTTCTGGAAGAATATTATTAATCTCATCTACTGTTATTTTAACTTTTTCAGTGTCTTTTTTTGCTATATCTTCATCTGGGTAATATTTTGCAAATTTTACTAAGTCTGCTGTCTGCAAAACTTGATGCAAATTATTTAATGTTGATGAAGTCAATTTTAGCTTACCACTTGATTTAATTCTTTTTAACTCATATAATAGCTCATCTGTTGTGCTTTCTAATGAATGATCAAAAACTTTAATTTCTAAAAAGTTTCTTATAATAAAACTTAATTTGGAATAATATTCCTTTGCGCCTTCTGCAGCAGTATATCCAGATTTTGATATTAAATTAATCTCATCCTTAGCCTTTTGATACGGAGATTTCTCATATTGAAACTTCTTGCTTTTAAATATTTTATTTCTATAGATGTATAGAAAAACAATTATTAAAAGAAGTATTAAATAAGGTATGTACCTAAATAAATCATACTCTTTGTTTGTTATAAAAATTGGTTTTATGTCATATAATCCTTGCTTAGATGTATCAACTTCAACTAGTTTAACTTCAATCTTTTTTGAATCTGAAAATAATGTAGTGTCTCCAAAAACAACTTTCTGTTTTGGCAAAATATAGCTTGCTGCATCAAAATTAGTTAAGCCGTATTTCTTTGAAACTATATATTTTTCATTAGATACTATTGTATCTGAATCATAAGTTTTCAAAACTTCCATTGGAACAAAACTCTCTGATTCAGGAAATTTAATTTGGGCTAAAGTATCTGAATGTATCTCTAATTTATAGGTAATTTCTTCACCAATAAAAATACTAGTACTATCAATTGAAGTTACAAGTTTCTGAGACATCATAGATGTCGTGACAGCTATTAATGAAATTAATAATATTAATTTTCTAAAGTTATTACTGATCATTTTAACCTATCTGTTTTTAAAATATCTTAATAATTTTTTTTGATAACTATCCTCTGTAGAACAGTCAATCATGCCTGCACCAGCCTTCTTGAAATTCTCTTCAAACAATTGAATCTTGTTTTGATAATACTTTTCATAGTTTTTCCTAATCTTTTTTGAGCCAGTATAAACCAGTTTCATTTTATTTTCCTCATTGTCCATTAGAGGAACTAATCCTAAATTAGGTATTGTAATCTCACTTTTATCATATACTCTAATCCCTGTAATATCATGTTTAGATGAAATAATTCGAAGTGAATTAGAATAGTCATCTGAAATAAAATCAGACATTAAAAAAACAATAGCACGATTTTTTAAAATATTAGATAGAAATTGAAGGGGTACATTTATGTCAGTTTTTTTATTGACAGGTTTAAATTCAATTAATTCTCTTATAATTCTTAATATATGAGGCTTGCCTTTCTTAGGGGGGATATATAATTCAACCTGATCAGTAAATAAAATTAATCCAACTTTATCATTATTTTGATTGGCAGAAAAAGCTAATGTTGCTGCTATTTCTGTTAAATATTCGTTTTTAAAAGTTGAAGAAGTTCCATAAAATTCTGAACCAGAAATATCAACAATTAACATCATTGTTAACTCTCTTTCTTCTTCAAAAATCTTTACAAAAGGCTCATTGTATCTAGCTGTTACATTCCAATCAATAGTTCTAACATCATCCCCTATTTGATATTGCCTTACTTCGCTAAAGGTCATTCCTCTCCCTTTAAAAGTAGAATGATATTCTCCTCCAAAAATATGATCAGATAATTTTCTTGTTTTTATCTCAATCTTACGAACCTTTTTAAGTAGCTCCTTAGTATTCATTAGAATTTTTTATGAATTAATAAATTCATTAAGGGACTTCAATCTCATTAACTATCTTATTAATAATGTCAATTGATGTTACATTCTCAGCTTCTGCTTCATATGTAATTCCAATTCTGTGCTGCAATACATCATGTACAACAGCTCTAACATCTTCAGGGATTACATAACCTCTTCTATTAATAAATGCATAGCATTTTGATGCTAAAGCTAAATTTATACTACCCCTTGGAGATGCTCCAAAAGAGATTAGTGGTTCTAATTCTGATAAATTATATTTTCCTGGATATCTAGTTGCAAAGATTATATCAAGAATATAAGATTCTATTTTCTCATCCATATACACCTCATTAACAAGTTTTTGAGCCTTTAGAATCTGTTTAATATTAACAACAGGGTTAATCTTTTCTTCTATCCCTGAAAGGTTATACCTAATAATGCCTTTTTCATCATCCATATTGGGATAATCTATAACAGTCTTAAGCATAAACCTATCTACTTGTGCTTCAGGAAGAGAATAGGTCCCTTCTTGATCTATTGGATTCTGAGTAGCCATAACCAAAAATGGCCTGTCTAAAATAAATGACTCATCTCCAATTGTCACTTGTCTCTCCTGCATTGCTTCTAGTAATGCAGATTGAACTTTTGCTGGAGCACGATTAATTTCATCAGCTAAAACAAAATTTGCAAAAATTGGTCCCTTCTTTACAGAAAACTTAGTTTGCTTCATATTATAAATCAAGGTTCCAATAACATCTGCAGGCAATAAATCTGGGGTAAATTGGATTCTGCTAAAACTTCCACTAATAGCCTTAGAAAGAGTATTAATTGCGAGTGTTTTTGCTAATCCAGGGACACCTTCTAGTAAAATGTGTCCTTGACCAAGTAGTCCAATTAGTAATCTCTCTATCATTACTTTTTGACCAATTATTACTTTGTTAATTTCTAAAGTTAACAGATCAATAAAGGCACTTTCCTTCTTTATTTTTTCATTAATTTTCTTTATATCAACTTTCTTTTCCATGTTGTTAGAATTTAGTTAGTTTAATAATCATACTTTAATAGGTATGCAAATTCGAAAATCATTAAGGAATAATCTGTTAAGAATTGGTTAAAAAAATCAATTTTAACATAATTTTTAACATTTTGTTTGATAAATTAGTTGTAGATACAAAAATATGGATACAAAAACGGTTTTAATAACAGGAGCTACCAGTGGAATAGGCAAAGCAACTGCCTATAGACTTGCGCTATCAAAAATGCAATTAATTATTTGTGGAAGAAGAACGGAAGAATTAGAAAAAATTAGAGAAGATTTATCTAAATTAACTGCAGTTACATCCTTGTGTTTTGATGTATCTGATAATAATCAGGTTGTTAAATCTATTGAAAGTATTCCTGAGGATTTCAAGCAAATTGGTATCCTTATAAATAATGCTGGTAATGCCCATGGGTTAGATAAAATTCAGGATGGAGATATAGAAGATTGGGATAAAATGATTGATAGCAATGTTAAAGGCCTTTTATATGTAACTAAAGCAGTGATTGGAAGGATGATTGAAAAGTCTTCAGGTCATATTATAAATATTGGATCTTTAGCAGGTAGAGAAGTTTATGAAAAAGGAAATGTTTATTCTGCTTCAAAGCATGCTGTAAATGCCATTTCAAAAGGCATGAGAATTGACCTAAACAAACATAATATTAAAGTATCTGAAATAAATCCTGGACTAGTTGAAACTGAATTTTCTAAAGTAAGATTTAAAGGAGATCCAAAAGCTAGCACAGTATATGAGGGTTATAAAGCTTTAGAAGCTGAAGATATTGCCGAAATTATAGAATTTGTAATCTCAAGACCTCATCATGTAAATATAGCAGATTTGCTAGTTCTTCCTCAGGATCAAGCTACCAGCTCAATTATAAATAAAAAATAATTATAGGTCAAATTTAATTCCTTGAGCTAAAGGAAGATCGTCAGTATAGTTGGTCGTATTTGTTTGCCTTCTCATGTAAATTTTCCAAGCATCAGAGCCTGATTCTCTGCCTCCGCCAGTGTCTTTTTCTCCACCAAATGCTCCTCCAATTTCAGCTCCAGAAGTTCCTATATTTACATTAGCTATTCCACAATCAGAGCCTGAAGCAGATAAAAACTTTTCAGCTTCTTTTAAGTTATTTGTCATTATTGCAGATGAAAGACCTTGCTTAACATTATTTTGAATTTGAATTGCATTTGTTACATCCCCTGAATATTTTAAAAGATATAAAATAGGGGCAAAAGTTTCTTCTTGAACGATTTCAAAATTAGGCTCAGCCTCTACTATAGCAGGTCTTACGTAACACCCACTTTTGTATCCTGCGCCAGATAAAACCTCGCCT
>CAJWCT010000030.1 GCA_913031385.1 uncultured Flavobacteriales bacterium
GGAGATGCTATTGAGTTACAGGTAGCACATGAGATTAGTGGGGTTAGAGGTGTTTACAACCACGCAAAGTATTTAGATGAAAGAAAGCCAATGATGGAAGATTGGAGTCAGTTCTTACTTAATCTACTAGCAGAATAACACTTTGTTTGAGGGTTTCTGTAACCCTTAGTACTTGTCTTAGCAAGATATGATAATCTCTCAATAACATCAGCTCTTACCTCCTCCCAACCTTCTTTGTAAGTGTCAATATAGTAATACATATTTTCAAAATAAGGTACATGGCCATGTTTCCATTTAGCTCGGATTTGGGCTAATAGTTTTTCTGGATGTTGTATTTTCTTACCATCTATAAAAAAAGTACAATGATAATGAAGCTTCTTTTTGCTTGATACTTCTCTTACCCAAGTGTGGGCGATGTCTTTAGTATTGTAGTTTCTTTGTATCCTTCGTTTCTGTCTACGAATGAAGTCCTCCATTCGTTTATTATCGGAAGTGTACTCATCAGCATGTAAATCAAACCTAATTACAAATACTCGCTTAAATCTAGCTATACAAATATCTAATTGCTCTACATAGCGTTCAATAATCTTTGGATAAACACCAAGTTGTTCAGGAAAATATCTTCCAATAATGAAATTTGGAAATAATTAGAAAATAGATGAAATACATGAAAAGAGATATTAAAATTTCAAACAGTATAAAACAAATTATAAATCTTTTTAAGAACGAAATAGAATCTGATATTAAATCAGGCTGGAATAAGGTTTAGAGCCAAATTTGATATAAATGAAAAAGCTAATTTATTTCTTTCTTGTATTTGGTCTATTCGCTTGTAGTTCTGATTCTGCAGATGATCAGAATATTCAAAAATCCCTTTTCACATTATTGTCATCCGATGAAACAGGTATAACATTCACAAATACCTCCATTGAAACTCCTGAAAGAAATGGAGGGCACTATGATTACTTTTATAATGGTAGTGGAGTTGCTATTGTAGATATTAATAATGATGGTTTAGCAGATGTTTTTTTTGCTGGCAATGACACACCAAACAAACTATTTTTAAATGAAGGTGACTTTAAATTTCAAGACATAAGTAATAACGCGGGAGTAGAATCTGTTAATTGGGCAACAGGAGTAAGTGTAGTAGATATTAATGAAGATGGTTGGATGGATATATATGTGTGTAATTCGGGACCAACAGTTGATGACAATTTATTAGCAAATCAGTTATATGTTAACAATGGAGATCTAACTTTTACGGAAATGGGAGCTAAATACGGTATTGATGATACTTCCTATTCTTCTCAGGCTGCATTTTTTGATATGGATAAAGATGGCGATTTAGATTTGTTTGTTATGAATCACTCATCTATAAATTATGAGAAAGATGTTCATAAATGGGAAGAGGTATTACTAAACAAACCTACTAGGATAAGAGAGAAATCTTTTAGCACGCTATATCGCAATAATGGAAATGGAACATTTGATGATATTACAAAAGAATCTGGATTATACAGACCAGGTTTTGGTCTTGGTGTGGCCGTTTCTGATTTTGATGAGAATGGGTTTTTAGATATCTATGTAGCTAACGATTATTTTATTCCGGATTTTATGTATTTTAATCAGGGAAATGGGACTTTTATTGAAGATATCCAGTCCAAAGTATCTCATAGTTCCTTTTTTTCAATGGGTTGTGATGCAGCTGACATTAATAACGATGGATTGGTGGATTTAGCAGTACTCGATATGACACCATCTGATCATTACAGAAATAAGACATTGATGGAGAGTATGGATGTAAATAAGTTTAGTTATTTAACAAATCAAAAAGGATATGTGCCTCAATATATGTTTAATACATTGAATTTAAATAGGAGCAAAGGTCATTTCAGTGAGATCGGACACTTTTTAGGAGTAGCCGAAACCGATTGGAGCTGGGCAGCGTTGCTTGTAGATTTTGACAATAATTCTTGGAAAGATTTGATGGTTACTAATGGATTTAAAAGAGATACAAGAAATCGTGATTGGATGAATGAATTAGAGGTGAGATATGAGAGAGAAGGTGTTACAGGAGCTGTCCTTTATGATCAATTACAAAAATCGAATTCGACACCAATAGCTAATTATATATTTAAAAATAGAGGAAATTTAAAATTTGATGATGCTTCAAAAGATTGGGGTTTTAATAAGCCTTCTTATTCTCAAGGAGCAGCTTATGGTGATTTAGATAATGATGGCGATCTTGATGTGGTTATTAACAACTTAGAAAGTGAAGCTTTTGTATATAGAAATAACACAATGGACCGGAAGAGTAATCACTATATTCAATTTGTTTTATCTGATGGTAAAAATAGTAATAGTGTTATGCATTCAAAGATTAAAATTTTTACTGATAATAAAGAGCAATTGGTTGAATACAGTTTTGTTAGAGGCTACTTGTCTTCCATGCATAGATTAGCACATTTTGGTCTAGGTAATATCCAAAAAGTTGATAGAGCAGAAATCTTATGGTTAGATGGAACCAAAACCACAATTTATAATCCTGACATCGATAAAAAGCATTATATAAATAAAAAAGCCTATCAAAACTCCATAGTGGAAAATATAAATTTACAATATCCATTTGTGGATGTTTCTCGTGGAATTGGTATTTCAGATTTTAAACATGAGGAGAATAATTATAATGATTATAAAACAGAAATACTTTTACCTCATAAACAATCTACTCTTGGACCATGTGTTGCAGTTGGAGACATTAATGGAGATGGAAATGAAGATTTTTATGTTGGAGGAGCAAAAGGTCAAGCAGGACAAATATATCTTCAAGATACTAAAAGAGGATTTATTGTTTCTACACAAAATGTATTCAGTAAAGATGAGAATTTTGAAGATCTCGGCGCCTTATTTTTTGATGTTGATAATGACGGAGATTTAGATCTTTATATCGCTAGTGGAGGTGGAGGCGAATTTAAAGATGATGAATACCTTTTGCAGGATCGATTATATCTCAATTCTGGTCAAGGGCAGTTTAAAAGATCAAAGCAATCACTTCCTAATATAAGAACTAGTACAGCTACTATTACAGCAAATGATTGGGATAAAGATGGAGATCTAGACCTTTTTGTAGGAGGCAGAAATAAACCAGGACAATATCCTTTACCACCAGATTCTTATCTTTTAGAAAATGAAAATGGAATATTTAAAGATGTAACTCAAAAGCTAGCACCTCAATTAAAAAATGCAGGTATGATTACTTCATCTTGCTGGTCTGATATAAATAATGATGGAAGGGAAGATTTAATCGTTGTTGGAGAGTGGATGCCTATAATGGTTTTTTTAAATACTACTGAAGGTTTTGAAAATGCTTCGGAACAATTAGGATTATCGGATGATATAGGATGGTTTTATAGTATTAATAAAGGAGATTTTGATAATGATGGCGATGAGGACTTCATTGTTGGGAATCTGGGATTAAATAATAAGTTTCAGGCAACAAATGAAAAACCTTTACATATATATTCTAAAGATTTTGATGAAAATGGAACTCTTGATATCGTATTAAGTAAATCTTATAATGGAAACCTTGTGCCATTAAGAGGTAAAGAATGTTCAACAGAACAAATGCCATTTATAGGTGAAAAATTTCCTTTGTTTTCAGATTTTGCATCATCCAATTTAGATGATATTTTTGGGACTGAAAATTTAAATAACGCTCTACATTATTATGCTACTAATTTTGCGAGCATGTATATTGAAAACAAGGGAGGAAATACTTTAGAAATGACCGAATTATTACCCGAAGCTCAATTGGCACCAATAATGGATAGCGTTATTTGGGATTTTGATGGTGATGATAATTTAGATGTTGTTATTGGTGGAAATATATTTAATGCCGAAATAGAAACACCTTCGTATGACGCAGGAAAAGGTCTTTTTCTTAAAGGTAATGGAGATGGTACATTTACAGCTGCTTTAAAAATTGATGATAGTGGTATTTTTATCCCTGGAAATGTAAAAAACCTTGAATTACTATTTATACTAAAAGAAAAAAGACCTGCCATCCTAGTTGCTAACAACAATAGTTTTCTAAATCTAATTGCTTGGACAAAATAAGATTGATTTTTAGTTCAGAATCAAAACATTCTTCTTCTTTTAAAATTATTGTAAATTGTAGGTATGAAAAAGTTATATAGGTATCCTGACAAAGGATATATTGGAGGTGTTTGTCACGGTTTAGGAGAACATACTAATATTGACCCCGTTATTTGGAGAATATTAACAGTTTTCGGAGGACTTGGATTCGTTTATTTAGTATTCTGGATTGTTTTAAAAAAAGGAGAAGTATGAAAATATTAATAACGGGGGCGTCAAGTGGAATTGGATATGAAATCTCAAAAGAACTTATAAATGAGAAGCATAAACTTGTTTTACACTATAATAAAAATAAAAAAAAACTACAACCACTTCTAACAAAAAATACACACACAGTTTCTCAAGATCTTTCAAGTAGTTTAGGTGCACAGCAATTATATGAACAAACAATAGATCATTTTGGATTTCCTGATGTTTTAATTAATAATGCAGGAATAGCAATTTCTTCATCTGTTGATACTGATGCTGACTTTTGGAATTCAAGTTGGAACAAAACCTTAAATGTGAACTTAGCTGCGCCAGCGTATTTGAGTAAATGTTTTATAAACATAAAAAGAAATAAAAATATTCATTCAAGATTTAGAATAATAAACATATCTTCTCGCGCGGCTTTTAGAGGAGAAACAGAAGATTATATTTCTTACGCATGTTCTAAGGGTGGTATGGTCTCGCTTACAAAAACAATTGCTAGGTCTTTTGGAAAAAAAGACAATGTTCTTGCTTTTACCATTGCTCCTGGTTTTGTTAAAACAGAAATGATAAAAGATTTTTTAAATAAAGAAGGGGAAGATTACGTAAAAAAAGGAATTGTTTTAGATAGGTTAACAGAGCCAAAAGATATTTCTCCTATTGTTTCTCTTATTGTTTCAGGGAAACTAGACCATGCAACAGGATCCACTATTGATATAAATGGAGGCAGTTATTTAAGATGATTTTAAAATTATTATAAATTATACTATAATTTAAATTTAATGAGATTTTTAATATATGATGACGAATGTGATTTCTGTTGTAGTATTGTAAGGAAATTGACCTCATTAAGCAGTAAATCAGGCATTACATATATTCCTTTAAAATCTCCGAAAGGAGAGGAGTTAAGAAATTATTATAATCTACAGAATGTTAATTCTGTAATCTATCTTGATGGTAAGGATAATATCTATATAAAAGCAATTGCAGTGTTAAATGTATTTAGGATAATGAAGTTTCCTTATAATTTAATTTATCTATTTAAGATTTTTCCTGTTTCAGTTTTAAATTTTATATATGATTTTATTGCAAAAAATAAAATGAAAATAAAATGAAGATAATTAAGACTTATTTTTCTTTTTTGCTGTAGACTCTATTAGATCTTCTTCAGCTTCTTTATTTTTTTTTATCCTATTTTCTAATTCTTCAACAGTAATGCCAAGCTTCTTTGCTAATTTTTCTTTTGAATTCATATAATTAATAATATATTTAAAATTAAACTTTTAATATTATAATAAAAACTATTATTATGCCTTTAGTTACGCCTTTACCA
Source organism: uncultured Flavobacteriales bacterium (assembly GCA_913031385.1). Classification (GTDB taxonomy): domain Bacteria; phylum Bacteroidota; class Bacteroidia; order Flavobacteriales; family Flavobacteriaceae. The sequence continues at coordinate 5,678 of CAJWCT010000030.1, forward strand.
TCGGATTATGATTCTGAAACTAAAAAATTAGCGGAATTCTTTAACGAAACACTTGGGTTTTGTCCAAACTCTGTTCTTACCATGCAAAGACGACCTGAAATAAGTAAAGCTTTTATTAATTTAAATAAGGCTGTTATGTCGAACAAAGGCCGAGTAACATCAGCGCTTAAACGAATGATTGCTTGGGTTTCAAGTAATTCTACAGGTTGTAGATATTGTCAAGCACATGCTATTAGGGCCGCAGAACGTTATGGTGCAAAACAAGAACAATTAGATAATATTTGGAATTTTAGAATACATGATTCTTTTAATGATGCTGAACGTGCCGCGCTAAATTTCTCTTTGGCCGCTTCACAAGTTCCAAATACTGTAGATCAGACAATAATACAAGAATTGCATAAGCATTGGGATGAAGGTGAAATTGTAGAAATTCTAGGAGTAATTTCTTTATTTGGATATTTAAATCGATGGAATGATTCTATAGGGACTTCTATTGAAGAAGGAGCTATTGAGAGTGCTGAAAAGTACTTACAGAAAACAGGATGGGTAAAAGGCAAACATGTCTAATTCTTTTTACAATTTGTATATTAATATTATCCCTAATTGAACCTTTTCCATACCTCTAATGTAAAAAAAAATACTTTTTATTAACAATGATGTTTTTAAAAGTAGGGTAGTGGAATTCGATTGTGGCTATTGTGTGTCTAAAAAAATAAAACCTTTGTGAAGTATTGATTTTATTGGGTTTACAGAGTGTGCGTAATTACTCAATAAGTTTATTAATTATGCTCTTCCTGCCAATAGTTTTTGTAATTATATCATTGCTTATATCCCAACCTCTTGCTGGCGAATATTCTCTACCATAGTATATAATTCTTAAATGAAGACTATTCCACTTTTCTTTTGGAAAAATTCGTTTAGCATCTTTTTCAGTTTGAACTACATTTTTTCCATTTGATAATCCCCATCTGTACATAAGTCTATGTATATGAGTATCAACTGGAAATGCTGGTATTCCAAATGCTTGAGAAATAACTACAGATGCAGTTTTATGACCTACTGCAGGTAAGTCCTCTAAATCTTCGAGTTTTTTTGGAACTTTTCCTTGATGTTTATCAATTAAGATTTTAGATAAACCCCATATTCCTTTAGATTTAGCTGGAGAAAGACCTACAGGTTTTATAATCTCTCTAATCTCATCAATAGATAATTTTATCATGTCATTCGGATTATTAGCTTTTCTAAATAAATGAGGGGTTATCTCGTTTACCTTTTTGTCTGTACTTTGAGCAGATAAAAGAACTGCAATTAAAAGAGTATATGGATCTTTATGATTTAGAGGAATTTCTAATTTCGGGTAAAGTGCCTCTAATTCAGTTATTAAAAAATCTACCTTCTCTTTTAATTTCATTTAACTATTTTTGTTTAAAGATATATTATGTTAAAAATAGGAGACAAAATACCAAATTTAGATTTAATTACACATAAGGGTGAAAAAATAAATTTAAACGATTTAAAAGGAAAAAAAATAGTGCTGTTTTTCTATCCAAGAGCAAACACGCCAGGCTGTACAGCAGAAGCATGTAATCTAAATGATAACTATTCTGATTTTAAAAATAAAGGTTATGAAATAATTGGTGTAAGTCCTGATGAAGTTAAGAAGCAAAATAATTTTGCAGAAAAATTCGGATTTAATTATAATCTTATTGCTGATGATTCAAAAAAACTTATTGAAGCGTTTGGGGTTTGGGGAAAGAAAAAATTTAGAGGTAAAGAATATTTTGGTGTAATGAGGACAACATTTATTATAAACGAAGAAGGTTTAATTGAAAAAGTAATTGAAAAGGTCAATACTAAGGAGCATTCATCCCAAATATTAGCAGATAATTAATTATTTATATCCAAACATTTTCTTTTGAATTATCATTTCTGATATACCTGCCGGTACTTTATCTTCCCATCCTCCCTTATTTTCTTTTATCTTTTTAAGAATATTCTTTGAATAGATTTTAAGATACTCAGGAGTGAAGTCATCTATATCTATGATTTTATTATTGTATTTAAAGTATTTGTAAAATTCTTTAACCTTTGGTTTTAATTTTAAATTATCAGAATTTATATAACCTTTTTCTTCACCATTCTTAGCAGGGTAAAGGTATATTTTCATATTATTAATAAAGATATTTCCAAATGCTTCAAGAATTCCTCCTCGGAGATCATCATAATACTGATCATCAAAGATTTCAACAAAATTTATAACACCCATTGTTAAACCTAGCTGTTTTTTAGTGTATTGTGTCAAGTATTTTACAAGCTTATAATATTCTTTAAAATTTGAAATCAAAACAGTATGACCTAGAGAACACAGCAATTTTGCTCTATCAAGAAAGTCACTATCTTCTATTTCACCAGTAGATCTTAAATTAGATAATGTTATCTCAAATATTACTATTGTATCTTCAGGGTTTACATTCTTTTCTTTAATAAAAATTTCATATGATTTTTTAAACATTTCTTCATTTACCTTGGTAACTGGTCTAAAGCTCCCTCTAAGTGTTAATATGTTCTTTTTATATAAAACTTGTGCCGGAAGAACATTCTTTCCATCTTTATTAAACATTACTGCATCTGTCATTCCTAGTTTTATAAGTTCAAGGCTAATAAGCCTATTGTCTATTCCTTTGAAAAGTGGTCCACTAAAATTTATTGTATCTATTTCGATTGCATCTCTATCTATACCATCATATAAATATTTCATCATTTTAAGTGGTTCATCATGTTTATAAAAAGCACCATAGATTAGATTTACTCCCATTATTCCAAGAACTTCTTGTTGAAGTTTTGCTTCATTCTGTTTAAATCTAACATGAAGGGATATTTCAGAATAGTCATCATTGACTGATGTTTGAAATCTAATCCCCATCCAACCATGACCTTTAAATTTTTTTACAAAATCAATTGTTGCGACTGTATTCGCATAAACAAAGAAAAATTTATTAGGGTGTTTTTTTCTTGAAATCCTCTTCTCTAATAAATCCATTTCATGATCAAGCATTTTATTAAGACGGTTTTGAGTAACGTATCTTTTATCTTCTTCTTTTCCATAAATTTGATCACTAAAATTTTTATCATAAGCACTAATTGATTTTGCAACCGTTCCAGAAGCGCCACCAGCTCTATAGAAGTGTCTTACAACTTCTTGACCAGCACCAATTTCAGCAAAGGTTCCGTAAATATTATCGTTTAGATTAATCCTTAATGATTTCTTCGTGATTGAAGGTTCTGGATCTAGTTCTTTATCACCTTGTAGAATGACAGACATTCTTAGTTTTTTACAAAATTACAAAGATTGTTTAACTTAAAGCAATAAATTGTAATAGATTTAACTAATGTTTAGGATGACTTTTTTAGGTACTGGTACTTCACAGGGAATACCTGTTATAGGTAGTGATCATCCTGTTTCCTTAAGTGATAATTCAAAAGATAAGAGACTTAGATCTTCAGTATTACTTAATTGGGATAATTTTAATCTAATTATTGATTGTGGTCCAGACTTTAGGCAACAGATGCTAAGATGTAATTGTAAAAAACTTGATTCAATAATTTTTACACACGAACATGCTGATCATACATCAGGAATAGATGATATAAGACCTTTTTGTTACAGACAAGGTAAGATTCCCATTTATTTGCACAAAAGAGTATTAAATTCACTTGAAACAAGATTTGCATATATTTTTAATGAAAATCAAAGATATCCAGGATCCCCTGAATTTAATATAAACCTTATTGATAAAGAACATAAAATTGAAGTAGGAGGTAAGATAATTACTCCAATTGAAGTATTACATCAAAAACTACCTGTTTTAGGTTATAGAATTGATAATTTTGCATATTTAACAGATGTTAAGACAATAGAGGATAAAGAACTTGATAAAATTCATGATCTTGATGTATTAGTTTTAAATGCCTTAAGATATAAACCCCATCCTACTCATTTGAATATCGATGAAGCAATTCAAATCATTAATAAAATAAAACCTAAAAAAACATATTTAACTCACATTAGTCATCATATGGGATTTCATGATGAGGTCTCAGAAAAACTCCCAGAAAATGTTTATTTATCTTATGATGGTCTTGAGATTGATTTGAATTAAAGATTTGTAGCCTCTATCCATTTAATAATACTAAATAAATTTTCCTGATTAATTGTATGTCCTGAAGGAAATTCTTCAAAAGTTATATTATCATTAGATTCTATCAATTCTAATATTGTTTCTTTAACTAGATCAATTGGGATTATATCATCATATAATCCATGAGAAGTGTATGTTAAAATATTATTGTGATTATCAATTTTATTCTCAAAAACATTTATATATGAGCTAATAGGTAAAATTCTTCTAATGTTTTCAGAATAATTTAGACCAAGTTTCCAGCAAATACTACCTCCCTGACTAAAACCAAGAACGGTAGTATCTGATTTATTTAATCCAAACTGAGTAGATAGTTTATTTATATTGTTAATAATGACTTCAGCAATTTCATCAACATCTTCTTCTTTTTTATAATATGATTTATTAATTATATCTTCCTGGTTCACCTCAAACCATGTGAATCCTCCAAATGGTAATGAAATAGTAGCTTCTAAAGAAATTATTGTATGATTTTTTGGTAAGTATCCTTCTAATGAGAATAAGTCTTCTTTATTACTTCCATAGCCATGAAGTAAGAATATGCTTGGACTATTTTCTTTATTTTCTGAATGTCTAATCAGATATTTTAAATCCATAGCTTATTTTCGCATAAATTATCATTATTTATTGTTCCATATACCTTTCCGTTCATTTTCTGACCAATAAATGCACAATTTTTAGAAGTTGATAATATATGATCTTCCTCAAATCTGTATGAGAAATCAGGATCAAATAACGCCATTTCTGCATTAGACCCAACTTGTATTTTATTCTGAGTAATTGATAGTTCGTTTTTCCTCCTAGTTAGAATATCAATAACCTTGTCCAGTGGGAAAATAGTTGATAAAACTCCAAATACACATTCTATTCCAATACTTCCTGAAAGAGCATTGTCAAATTCTACTTTTTTATTATCAATATCAATAGGTTCATGCATACTTGTTACATAATCTATTGTACCATCAAGTAGTGCATCTTTTAATAAATCTGAATCTTTTTTAGATCTAAGTGGGGGAGATAATTTTAAGTTTGTATTATAATCTGATAAGTCATCATCATTTAAAATTAAATGAGCTAAACTAACACTTGAAGTTATGTTCAATCCTTTTTTCTTTGCATTTCTAATCATACCTATACTTTTAGCTGTTGAAATATAAGGGATGTGTAGCTTTCCGCCTGTATACTCAAGAATTTCAAGATCTCTATAAACTTGTATTGATTCAGAAATATTAGGTAAACCTTTCAAACCTAAAGATGTGCTAATTAAACCCTCATTCATTACTCCATTAGAGGATAAGCTTTCATCATTAGAGTATGAGATAACTAATCCTCCAAAACTTTTTGAATATTCAAGAGCAATTTTCATTAGACTTGAATCTTTTATTGATTTTTTATGATCTCCATAAGCAATAGCTCCAGCTAATTTCATATCATATAGTGGTGCTAGCTCTTGGCCTTTAGCATTCAAAGTCAAATTGGCTATAGGATAAAGTTTGGTAGTGTGATTTATTGATTTTTTAATTATATGAGAAACTGATGAGTGAGAGTCAGTTAGGGGTTTAGTATTTGGGTTTAATAAAACAGAAGTAAAACCACTTGATGCAGCAGTAAGAAGTCCATTCTCAATACTTTCTCTCTCTTCATAACCTGGTTCGCCAAAAGAGACTGATGTGTCAAGCCAACCTTCTGATACATGAAGATTTTTATACTTTATTATTTTATCTGCTTTGGATTCAATTTTATCAGAAATCTCTGTAATAACACCATCTTCAATTAATATATCCTTTACTTTGAAATTTAAGTCACTTGCATTATCAACAAGTGTTGCTGATTTTATAAGAAGTTTCATGCTTTCTAGGGAAATTTCCCCTGACAAAATTAATAAACTAATTAATATAAGAGACAAAGACTAGATTAAAACTTTTCATTAACACCAAGGCCGAATAATGCGAAATCATACTTCACAGGGTCTTCTTTATCCATATCTCTAAGTTTTTTATCTAATTCATTTACAGTTAAAGAATCATTTTGTTTTCTTTTTAACAAACCTAGTTTTCGTGCTGTATTACCTGTGTGAACATCTAAGGGACATGAAAGTTCAGAAGGAGATATAGATTTCCATATTCCAAGGTCAACACCTCTTTCGTTAGACCGAACCATCCATCTAAGAAACATATTAACTTTTTTTGCAGCAGATTTATTCTTAGGATTTCCTATATGTTTCTTTGTTCTAAAATTAGGTAACTCAAAAAAAATATCCCTAAAACTGGATATGCTTAATTGAAGATTTTTTTTATGATTTTTAGAAAAGACTTTTTCTAATCCATGATAATTAAGATAAATATTTTTTAATGACTTTATATAATATTTCAAATCCTGAGAATTAAATGTTCTATGGACAAAATGATTAAATGATTCAAGATCTTTAACTGAGTGATTTTTTACAAAATCATATGGAGAGTAATCCATTAATTTAATTATTTCTTTAGATTTTGAAATTGTAGTTGATCTTTTACCCCAAGTTAAAACTGATGTTATAAATCCTGAAATCTCAATATCTTCCTTTTGTCTAAATAGATGAGGTATTTGAATAGGATCATCATTAATAAAATTTGGATTTTCATATAAATTTGACTTTTCATCAAGAAATTCTTTTAATTCTAATAAAGTCATAATATGATTTTACCATCATTAATTACAATTTGTCTATCAGCTTTTTTAGCAAGTGATTGATTATGAGTAACAATTATAAATGTGCAATTAATTTTTTTTCTTAAATCAAAAAAAATATTATATAATATTTCTGAATTTTCAGAATCTAGATTACCACTAGGTTCATCAGCAAGAATGATCTTAGGATTATTTATTAATGCTCTAGCAACAGAAACTCTTTGTCTTTCTCCACCAGATAAAGTTGCTGGTTTTTTATCTAATTTATCTATCAATCCTAATTCTTTAAACAAAGAGATAGCTCTTTCCTTTATATTGTTATTATTATCTATCCACGCAGGAAGGCAAACATTTTCCAAGCATGTGAATTCAGGAAGCAATTCATGAAATTGAAAAACAAATCCTATGTTTTTATTTCTAAAGTTTGAGAGTTCTTTATCATTTAATCCAAAAATATCTCTCTCACATATCATAAGTTTTGAGTCATTATTATCATCAGGTGCCTCAATTGTTCCAAGTATATTTAGGAGAGTGGTTTTACCTGCACCTGAAGGACCAGAAATTGATATGATTTCTCCTTGATTAATGGAAAGATTAATTTCTTTAAGAACTTTTGTCCCTTCAAAACTTTTAGAAATATTTTTTGCTGATAATATGTTTTCCATAATTTTACAATATTAATATTTTTACTTTAGAATCTAAGATGATAAGGACTATATATTTTGGTGGAGGTTGTTTTTGGTGTGTAGAATCAATATATATTAAACTTAAAGGAGTTGTTGATGTTAAGCCTGGATACATGGGTGGAACAACTATTAATCCAACATATGAGGAAGTTTGTGAAGGAAATACTGGTCATATTGAGGTTGCAAAAGTAGTTTTTGATGAAACTCTAAAATTAATAGACCTATTAAAGGTTTTTTTTTCAATTCATGATCCAACTACCATTAACAGACAAGGTGTAGACGTTGGGACTCAATATAGATCAGCTATTTTTTGTGAAATTTCTGATAGAACTGAAATAATTAACTATATTAAAACTATTGAGAAATCATCCTTATTTAAAGATAATATTGTTACTGAAGTAAATGAGGTTGTTGACTTCTACGAAGCAGAAGGATATCATCATAATTACTTTAATAATAATCCGGAAAATAGTTATTGTAAAATTGTAATTTCTCCAAAAATTAAAAAATTTCAGGACAACTTTTCTTCTCTAATCTCTAAATAAGAATTTAAGTCCAATTTTTTTTAGAAATTTTTTTTCAAATTGATAGAAGAATTTATACTGAAAAAAAATAAATCCAAAAAATAATAATAGAGCTTGGTAAATAGGGAAAATAATTAATATCCTTAATAGCCATGATAAAAGGGGGTTAAGCCCATCAAGATCTCCAAAAAGAAATAATATTACAGGTTCTGTAATTAAAACACTTAATGATCCTGTAATAGCAAAAACAACGCAGATGATAAATAATTGAAAATTTGAGGTTATTCCCCATTTCTCTTTTAATCTTTTCATTTTAATATTTCTGTAATCTTTTCTGCTAACTCAATACCAATTCTATCTTGTGATTCAAGTGTAGCCGCCCCAATATGAGGTGACAATGAGATTTTTGAATTCATCAATATTTTAATTTTAGGTTTAGGTTCATTCTCAAACGTATCTATTGCAGCAAATGCAAGTTTATCTGAATCTAATGCTTTTAACAGTTCTTCCTCATTAATAACACCTCCTCTAGCAAGGTTAAGAATTCCTGATCCATTTTTCATTAGACCTATTTCCTTCTTATCAATTAAATATTTATCTGTAGCAGGCACATGAAGGGTTATAAAATCTGAATTTTTTAATAAAAAGTCAATTTTTGATGAGGTTAGTTTGAAATTCACTTTTTGATTATCAAAAAACTGTATGTTAATTTCTTGCTCTTCAAACAATTTGTCAGAGAATAGTACTTTCATTCCTATTCCAATTGCTATTTTGGCAACTTCTTGACCAATTCTTCCAAATCCTATGATACCAATAGTTTTACCTGAAAGTTCACTGCCTCCTGAACAAGATTTTTTTAAATCTTTAAAGTGAGTATCTCCGTCTAATGGCATATCTCTATTTGAATTATGAATAAATCTGACACAACCTAATAGATGAGAGAAAACTAATTCTGCTACAGATTTAGAAGATGCTGCAGGTGTATTTATGACATCTATACCTTTTGCCTTAGCATAATCTACATCTATATTATCCATCCCAACACCACCTCTTCCAATAATCTT
>CAJWCT010000031.1 GCA_913031385.1 uncultured Flavobacteriales bacterium
TTTAAATATTGCAGCCGAACAAGAAAATAAATCTTTTTTAAAATTAACAATTAAAGTAAGAGATAAAATTCTTGCTGATGGATTGAATGATAATTCGTTTGATGTAACAAATAAAGGCATTCATTTAAATGCAAAGGAGTTTAATGATTTAATGAAGGAAAATAATTCTATTGTAATTGACATGAGAAATCATTATGAAAGTGAAATAGGACATTTTAAAAACGCCGTTTTGCCTGATGTTGACACTTTTAGAGATTCTCTAGATATTATTGAAAAGGACTTAGGCAAACACAAGGATGACAAAAAATTTCTTATGTACTGTACTGGAGGAATAAGATGCGAAAAAGCAAGCGCCTATTTTAAGCATAAGGGATTTAAGAACGTATATCAATTAGAAGGAGGAATAATTGAATATATTCGCCAGGTAAAGGAAAAGAATTTAGAAAATAATTTTTTAGGAAAAAATTTTGTTTTTGATAATAGACGAACTGAAAAAATAAGTGATAATATAATTTCAAATTGCCATCAATGCGGAAAACCATTTGATGTTCATACAAATTGCGCAAACGATGCCTGCCATCTTTTATTTATTCAATGTGAAGGATGTAAAACAAAAATGCAAAATTGCTGTTCATATAAATGCTTAGAAATAAAACAAATGCCATATAAACTTCAAAAGCAATTACGTAGTGGACAAAAAAACAGCAATGATATATTTAAAAAAGGAAGAACAAAAAATATAACAACATTTAACTAATTCTTAATAATGTCTTGTAAAAATTGTATTTCAAAAAGTAATGGCACTCCTAGAGGATGCAATAATAATGGGGCATGCACTAGTAATTCATGTAATACCTTTACAGTATTTGATTGGCTAAATGACATAACTGCTCCAAACAATAAACCTGCGTTTCCTTTTTGTGAGGTTAGGTTTAAAAATGGGAGAAAAGGCTATTTTAAAACTAATTCTATTTTACTTTCAATTGGAGATATTGTTGCTACTCAGTCTGAAAAAGGGCATGATGTTGGAGTTATTACTTTATTAGGAGAATTGGTAAGAATACAGATGAAGAAAAAAGACATTAATCATGAGTCTGGGGATGCTCTTGGTATTTATAGAATTGCTTCACAAAAAGATATTGATGTATGGAAAATCTCTCGAGATAAAGAAGAAGCTGTTAAGGTAAGAGCAAGAAAATTAGCTTTGAAGCTAGAATTAAAAATGAAAATTTCTGATGTTGAATATCAAGGAGATGGAAACAAGATCATTTTTTATTATACAGCTGATGATAGAGTTGATTTTAGAGAACTTATTAAGCTTTTTGCAAGGGAATTTAAATCAAGAATTGAGATGAAGCAAGTAGGGCTAAGAGAAGAAGCATCAAGGCTTGGAGGAATTGGATCTTGTGGAAGAGAATTATGTTGCTCTACATGGCTTCATGATTTTAGAGCAGTAAACACATCTTCTGCCAGATATCAACAGCTATCCATTAACCCTGGAAAATTATCAGGCCAATGTGGAAAATTAAAATGTTGTTTAAATTATGAACTTGGAATGTATTTAGAGGCTTTAAAAGATATCCCTAGAAAAGAAATTAAGATAAAAACAAAAAAAGGAATCGCTGTTTGCCAAAAGGTAAATATATTTAAAAGACGTCTTTGGTATTCATATTTGGATCATCCTATTGATTGGTATGAGCTGGATGCGAACACTGCTAATAATATGATTGAAACTAATAAAAAGGGAGACACCATTAGCTCTCTAGAAGACTTCGCAATAGTATCTGACAAGGATAACGTGAATAATCGCCCTTTAAAAACTGACAGTATTACTAGATTTGATCGTCCAAAGAATCGTAAATTTAATAAATTAGAAAAAACATGATTTATAGATTATGTTTAATCATTATAGTTATTATTTTTTCTTCATGCAGAAATGAGATTTTGTTTAATCAATACAACTCCATGCCAATGGTTTGGCATAAGGACAGCGTTGTAAAATTTAATTTTCAAATAAAGGATTCATTTGCACGTTATAATACATATATAAAAGTTAGGCTTAATGATGAATATATGTTTAATAATATTTATGTAATAGCAGCCTTGGAGAATGCTCAGGGGCTATTACTTATTGACACCCTAGAGTATCCAATGGCTTTAAATGAAGGAGAGTTAATAGGCAGAAAGTTTATAAATATTGTGGAAAACAAGCTCCTACATAAAGAAAATTTTACCTTAGTTAAAGATGTAGAATATAAGTTTAGCATTAAACATGCAATGCGATTAATAAATAAAACGAAAGGACTTGAATCTCTTGAAGGCATTTTAGACATTGGCTATAGTGTAGAAAAAGTAAAATAAAATTATTGATAAATAGAAATTTAAATATCAGAAAAAAGAAATATAAAATCTACACAATTATTATGTGGACGTCTTTTGTTCTAATTATATTAGGAATTACAGGGACTTTCTATTATGCTTCAATTGGAGGGCTAGGGGATATGCCAGATCTTAAAGTGTTGGAGAATCCAAAAACAAATTTAGCAAGCGAGGTATTTTCCTCAGACAATAAAACCTTGGGGAAATATTATTTTAATGATAATAGGACTCCCGTTACATTTGATGAATTACCTAAGCATCTTGTAGAAGCATTGCTTTCAATTGAAGACATTCGTTTTTATAATCATTCAGGCATTGACTTCATATCTACTTTTAGGGCAATACTAAAATTTGGCAGAGATGGAGGCGGTAGCACAATATCTCAACAATTAGCAAAGCAATTATTTCATGGAGAGGGCTCAAAAAATACATTTGCTAGAATTTCGCAAAAAATTAAAGAATATATTATTGCTATTCGTCTTGAAAAACAATACACAAAAAATGAAATAATTGCACAATATTTAAACATCTATGATTTTAATAACAATGCTGATGGAATTAGAAGTGCAGCAAGAATATATTTTGCTAAAGAACCAATTGATTTAAATATTAATGAATCTGCAATATTGGTAGGAATGTTAAAGAATTCTTCATTATATAATCCTAGACCACACAGAAACCCTATTGGTGTAAAAAACAGAAGAAATGTAGTTTTGAATCAAATGTTTAAATATGGTTATATAAATGAGATAATTAAGGATTCAATTAAAGAAGAACCTCTTTCATTAAAGTATACTCCAGAATCCCATAGAGAAGGATTGGCAACATATTTTAGGGAATATTTAAGAGGATATATGAAGGAATGGATTAATAATCAAGGAAACAGAAAACCTGATGGCTCAAAATATAATTTAAATACTGATGGGCTTAAAATTTATACTACTATTAATTATAGTATGCAAGGATATGCAGAAAGAGCTATAGATCAGCATATGCCTAGATTACAGCAGGAATTTTTTAAGCAAAATGAAGCTGTCGATGACTCAATAGCTCCTTTTAGAGAATTAACAAGTGGAGCTGTAGACACCTTATTAAGAATTTCTATGAGAAGATCTGAGCGATGGAGAAAAATGAGATATGATATGAAAAAGTCTCCTGAAGAAATTGAATCCTCATTTTTTGAGCCAACTAAGATGACAGTATTTTCTTGGGATGGAGATATTGATACAATAATGCACCCTATTGATTCAATGAAATATTATAAATCTTTCTTTAGACCCGGGATGATGTCAATGGATCCTTCAAATGGATTTATAAAAGCTTGGGTTGGGGGGATGAATTATAAACATTTCCAATATGATATGGCTAAAAAAGGAAAAAGACAAACAGGCTCAACTTTTAAACCTTTTGTATATGCGGCAGCAATTGATCAGCTTCATCTTTCTCCTTGCGACACATTTCCTGACAGCCAATTTTGTATAGAAAAAAATAAATTTGGAAATGTAGAACAGTGGTGTCCAAAAAATTCTGGAGATAAATATGGCAGGACGAGAACTTTAAAAAATGCTTTAGCAAATTCTGTTAATACAATTACTGCAAGATTAATAGATAGAATAGGCCCTAAGCCTATAGTTAAGTTAGCGAAGAAAATGGGGATAGAACAACGCATACCCCCAGTGCCTTCTATAGCACTAGGCACTCCAGATTTAAGTGTATATGAGATGGTAGCTGCATATTCTACTTTTGCAAACAAAGGAGTATATACTAAGCCTGTTTTTGTCGAGAAAATAGAAGACAAGAATGGCACACTATTGTATGAATATCAACCTGAAACAAGAGATGTATTAAGTGAGGAGGCTGCATATGTAACAGTGAATTTATTAGAGGGAGTTACCCGCGCAGGTTCTGGCACTAGATTGAGAACTGTGGGCTCAGATGAACATAATTTAGCATACAAAAATGTGGTAACAGGATATCCGTATGAATTTAAAAATCCAATTGCAGGCAAAACTGGAACTACCCAAAATCAAAGTGATGGATGGTTTATTGGAATGGTCCCTAATTTAGTTACAGGAGTTTGGGTAGGCGCAGAAGACAGGTCTATTCATTTTGAGGAGATAGCATATGGACAAGGAGCAACAATGGCCTTGCCTATTTGGGGGCTATATATGAAAAGCTGTTATCAAGATTCTATTTTAAATGTATCACAGGAAGCCTTTGAAAAACCTGATTATATGACAATTGAATTGGAGTGTAATAAATTTGTTATAGACAGCTTAGGAACTGGAAAAAACACTGATCAAGAAATACTCGAAATTGATTTTTAGCCTGAATTTTCCCTTATTAAAAACTCATTGTATTTCTAATTTCTACAAAAGCATTTAGGCTTTCAGGATTACGCATAGCTCCTGGAGCGGCAACTTTATCAATTGAGAATCCTGAGAATAGTTTTTTAACAGGAATTTCCATTTTTTTCCCGCTTATTGTATAAGGAATTTCTTTTACCGGGATAATATAATCTGGAGCGTGACGCGGCGAACATTGCTTTTTTAGGTGTTGTTTAATTTCAGTTTTTGACTTTTCATTTAAAGAATTTGTAGCTACTATAAAAAGCAATAACTGACCACTAGAGCCTTCCTTCATTGGAAATTCAATAATTAAAGAATCTTTAATATTATCTAATCTATCTAATGCCATGTATATCTCAGACGTACCAATTCTAATGCCATTACGATTTAGAGTAGCGTCGGAACGACCTTGCATTAATATTCCGCGTTTAGAATCAATAGAAATCCAATCACCATGTGTCCAAACATTTGAATTATTAGAAAAGTACGAATTATGATACTTGTCAAAATTATTATCGCCCCAAAAGTAAATAGGCATTGAAGGCATAGGTTTAGCTAAAACTAATTCTCCAGTTTCATTTTCTATTGAATTCCCATTTACATCCCAGGACTCTATTGCAGCGCCAAGCATTTTGCATTGCAAGTATCCAGCATAAACAGGAAGCATTGGGCTTCCTCCAATAAAGGCAGAACACACATCAGTCCCTCCACTTAATGAAATGATTTGAACCTTAGGCAATTTTTTTTGCAACCATATAAAGGCATCTGTGGACAGTGGTGATCCAGTTGACCCTATGGTTTTTAAATCTAGCAAATCAGCCTCATTCACTTCTTTTATATTTTGTTTCATACTTTGAATATATAATGGAGCACCATTTCCGAAATGATTGATCTTTGCAGCCTTTGCAAAACGCCATTGAGCGCCTAAATCAGGGAAGTTAGGAGCCCCGTCATATAGACAGAGAGTGGCTCCACATAGAAGAGATCCAAGCGCATAGTTCCACATCATCCATCCAGATGTAGTATTCCAAAAAAATCTTTCACCCACAAGTAAATTTTGATGTAATGCTAGGGCCTTGTATTGTTCAATAAGAATACCTCCAGTACTATGTGTTATTGCTTTTGGCTTACCCGTTGTGCCAGATGAAAATAACACCCAAATAGGATGTTCAAAAGGAACAGATACAGGCTGTAAATCAATCCATGATTTTGATTCTAATTCCCAATCTTCAAAACTGCCTGAGAAAACTAATGTTTTTCTTATAGACGTCAGCCTCTTTCCTAATGCTATTATTTTTTTTGATTGATCAAACGGTTTTCCATTATAAGTGTACTTATTATGCGCTAAAAGTACTTTGGGTTTTAATTGGCCAAATCTATCTACTATACTTTCAAGGCCAAAGTCAGGAGAACAACAAGCCCAAACTCCTCCCAGAGCATTTGTTGCAATGAAGGAAGCAATTGTGTCAGGATGATTTAATAAATATCCAGCAATAACATCTCCTTTTTTTACTTTAGCTTCGATAAGCTGATTTTTTATATCAGAAGCTCTATTCAGGAGAGAATTCCATGAAATTTTTATTTGATCTCCTAATTCATTCCTATAAATTATTGCTAGTGAATTAGATTTAGCATGACGCAGTAAGTGTGTACTATAGCTTAAAGAACTATTGGCAAACCATTGAGTTTTATAGAATGGGATTTGAGCATTGCAAATTTTAGTAGGCTTGGCAAAAAAATTAATATCAAAAAACAATGCTATTGCTAACCAAAAATCCTCTAAATTTTCTACAGACCATTTATGAAGTGAAGCATAGTCACTTAATGTTAATTTATGCTTTTGATTTACATAAGTTAAAAAACGATATAAGTTTGATCCCTTAAAATCTTTAGGCTCCCAAATTTTTACCATAACTAAAGTTATTTTAATATTTTGCAACTACAGAATTGAATCAATTAATTTTTAGCTTTGCTACTTTAAGTAAATTATTTTTTTTCAAAAATTAGTCTATTGATGTTGCTAGATTATAACCTTCCGAAATATATTTGTATAAATCTCCATCATCATTATCCCCTTCTTGATTTTTGTCCCCAAGCCTAACAATAATTATATCTTCTTCAGGGAATACGATAACAAATTGACCTCTATGGCCATTCATCGTAAATACTTTTTTCCCATTGTAGTTGTATAGCCACCAACCATATCCATAATATGGGCTAGTATCAAAAACTGGATTTGTTGCCTTATTTATAAAAGTAGAATCTAATAATATTTCATTATTCCATTTACCATTATTTTTGTATAATTTTCCAAATCTTGCAAAATCTTTAGCATTGCTAGCAAAACAGCAATAAGCTTTTTCCATACCATTTTCTTCGCTATCTAATTGCCACAATGCTTGATTTTCAAATCCCATAGGAATTATAAAATTATTTCTTAGGTATTCAGAAAGATTAGTATTGGTCGCTTTTTCAATAACCATTCCAAGAAGCTGAGTATCGCCACTAGAGTACCTAAATTTTTGTCCGGGCTTTTTAATAATTTTTTGCTTTAAAATTAAAGACCTCAAATCATCTGTTAAATAGCTTTCTGATGTAATGTTAATAATGCTATAGTATTTTTCACTCCATTCCATTCCTGAAGACATTGATGCTAAATCCCCTATAGTTAGCTCTGCCCCAAAACCAGTTTTGTATTCATCAAAAAAATCTCCAACAGGCTGATCAAAACTTCTTATTTTACCATCCATAATTGCTTTGCCTAACAATGAGACAGTAATACTTTTAGCCATTGAAAAAGAGTTAGATTTAGAACTTTCGCTATACCCATCAAAATATTTTTCAAAAATAATGCTATCATTTTTAATCACTAAAAAAGCTTTTGTTTCCCTTAACTTATTAATTGCAGCGAGCTCTTCTGTTTCTTCAATAGTGTTATACTTATTGTGCTTTGCCCAAGGCTCAGCAACAGGAGATGGTTCAATTATTCTATTGTCAAAATGTTTATAGTCAGACAGATAGGCTGTGTTATTGCCTGTAAGGTAAATAACTCTTGTCCCCTTTAATATATAGTCTACATCAAAAGCATATATAAGAGCTATTAGTACAGCAAATATTATTGCTATCCACTTTAGTGTTTTTTGAATCATTGGCGTTTCTTTAATTTTGATTTAAATATACAAATAAAACACTATGCCTGCATAGTGTTTTATTAATTTGTAAATACACATAATAAGAATAAATTATTAGTAATTTTAATATAAAATTTAGTTAAACTAATTTGCATAGATTAATAAGATATTAATTTGAAATCGATCAACAGAAATAATAAAACTTCTTTAAGCTCTAGAATATTTTATTATATGATATTGCTTGTAATTGTTGCATCAATCTTAATTGCAGCAATTACAATAATACAGTTTAATAAACAATCAAAGGAATATCATGAGCAAAGGTTAGAAAGAAAAGAGAATCATTTGATTTTAAATCTAAATTATTTTCTATCTGAAAGCAAGACTGAAAGTCTGGATTCTATTCCTCAAAACAAAATTAATGAGATTACCGATATACATGAAATTCCATTTGAGCTATATGGTTTACAGGGGAGCTTATTAAAGAGTTCAATTTCTAGTAGTATAAATAATTTTGATAAAATTTTATCTCCGGAAATACTGACATTTTTTCAGAAAGAGAATAAAACTAGATATGTCAAGGATAATAAGGAATCTAAATATAGCAAGTCTTCTTATAATTTAATTTATAATAATAAGATCCCAATAGGTATAATTCATATGCCCTACTATATAGACGATGCTTTAAGTAGAAAAGAACTAGAATCATTTCTAATGAATTTAGGAATAGTCTACATAAATATGCTGCTAATTGCTTTCGTTTTCGCATATTTTCTTTCCAATTATATTACTAAATCGTTAACTAGAATAAGCCAAAGAATTAAAACAACTAAGCTTAATGAAGAAAATGCAAAAATAGATATTGAAAAAACCCCTATGGAGGTTTCAATATTAGTAGACTCCTACAATTCAATGATTGATGATTTGGAAGAAAGTGCAATAAAATTAGCAAAGAGTGAAAGAGAAACAGCTTGGAGAGAAATGGCAAAACAGGTAGCACATGAAATAAAAAACCCATTAACTCCAATGAGGCTTACTATCCAGTCATTTGAAAAGAACTTTAACCCAGAGGATGTCAAGAATAGAAACAAAATAAGAGATTTTAGTAAATCTTTGATTGAACAAATTGATACCATGAGTTCAATAGCTACAGCTTTTTCAGATTTTGCAAATATGCCAGAACAAAAGAAGGAGCTACTTAACGTTGTAGAAGTTGTCCAAATAGCTTTAGATATTTTTGACAAAGACTACGTAGAATATGCTACTGAGAATGATGAAATTTTAACTTTATTTGACAGAACACAACTAATAAGAGTTGTAACCAATTTATTAAATAATGCAATACAGGCTATTCCAGAAGACAGAAATCCAATGATTTTTGTCAAGGTTCATTCTAATGAAAAAAATGTCGTAATAAATATAAAGGACAATGGAAATGGTATTTTAGAAGAAAACAAAACTAAAATATTTGAACCTAGTTTTACTACAAAATCTAGTGGAATGGGGTTAGGCTTATCAATGATACAAAGCATTATGAATGCTTATAATGGATCTATTGCATTTAAAACTAAAGAAAATCAAGGAACTACCTTTAAAGTTACTTTTCCTAAAAAATTAAAATAATATGTCTTACAATAATATTTTTGCAGAAACATCGGGTCAGATTGCAACGATTGTGATTAATAGACCAAAAAAACTAAATTCACTAAACATAGAAACAATTGCTGAATTACATGAGGCTATATCTGTTGCTGATAACGACAATAATATAAGAGTTATTATTATTACAGGCGCTGGCGAAAAAGCATTTGTTGCGGGAGCAGATATAAGTGAATTTGCTAATTTTACTACCGATCAAGGATATGATCTTTCATTAAATGGTCACAAAAAATTATGTGATTTTATAGAAAATTTATCAAAACCAGTTATTGCTGCAATTAATGGATTTGCTTTAGGAGGAGGCTTAGAATTAGCCATGTCATGTCATATAAGAATTGCTAGCGAAAATGCAAAAATGGGATTACCTGAAGTATCGCTTGGAGCTATTCCTGGTTATGGAGGAACTCAAAGATTGCCTCAATTAATTGGTAAAGGGAAAGCAATGGAATTAATAATTTCAGGAGGCATGATAGACGCCAATAGTGCTTTGTCTGTTGGATTAGTCAATCATGTTGTTTCACAGGATAATTTAATAGAAACTTCAAATAAAATAGCTATGAAAATATTGAAAAATTCTCCTTTAGCAATTAAGGCCAGCATAATTGCAATCAATTCTAATTATAAGGACGGGGTAAATGGATATGAAGTTGAAATGCGAGAGTTTAGTAATTGTTTTCAAAGTGAAGATTTTATTGAAGGAACAAATGCTTTTTTAGAAAAAAGAAAGTCAAATTTTAACTAAATATAAAATCTTTTAAAAAACTATTTATCATATTTACACTTTAATAAAACAGAAAAGATCTAGTGAATAGAGTTATTACTTTTTTATTTTTTTTAATTTCCACAACAAATTTTGCGCAATATCAAATCACAATTGACGCCTATGTGCTAGATTATCAAACTAATGAGCCAATTCCATTTAGTGAGATTAGCATTATGAATAAAAATATTGCAACATTAACTAATAAAGATGGGCAATTTAAATTGGCGTATCAAGAAGATTTAGTTAATGATCAAGACCTTTTTATAATTAAATCAAATGGCTATAAATCATTAGAAATTACACATCAACAACTTTATAATTTCTTAAGAAATACTAATAAGTTTTATTTAAAGCAAGCACAGTCTAATGTTACATGGGATAGTGAGTTTTATATAGATGATGATACAGAAATTGTATATGGAAAGGTGTTTAGCGTTTCTGGCCCAATTCAAGGGGCAAGTATTAGAATTAAAAACACACTAATTGAATCTAAATCTGATTTCGAAGGATATTTTAGTATTAAAGCAAACCTTAATGATATACTGATAGTTAATTATCTAGGCATGGATGAAAAACAAATTATTATTGATGACTTAGATGATAAATATGTGTTACTTAAGACGAGCGCTGAAATATTAGACGAGGTAGTATTAAATTCCTCAAAAGTAACGGACAATCAAGTAGATACTGGATATGGTAAAAAAAATAAAGATGCAATGGGATTTTCTGCTTCAACTATTACAGCCAAGGAAATATCTCCTGCTGCAATTTCAATTGTTGATGTTATTAGAGGAAAATTTGCAGGAGTTCAAGTAGGATCTAATCAGGATATGTCTTCTACAGGAAATAAAGCAACAATTTATGTAAGGGGAGGAAGTCTTTCAATCAATAATTCAGCAAGTGCAATCTTTGATGTTGATGGAATGATTTACACAGAAACACCTGATTTTCTAGATCCTCAACAAATTGAAAGTATAACCCTTTTAAGATCACTTGGAGCGACGAACAAATATGGAAGTGAAGGAAGGGGTGGAGTATTTATAATAAAGATGAATGTCCTTGCTAGAGGTTCTGCAGAAATTGTTGATTCTGCTTTGGTAAAAGGCAATGATTACACTGAGGAATTGCCAGGGCTAACCAAAGACTCAATTGATTCATATTATATTAATGAATTAAAATCTGCCAAAACTTTTGTGGACGCTAAGCGGACATTTAAGGATCAGAAAAAGTATGTTAATACACTCTCTATCCCATACTATTTTGAATGCTATGAATATTTTTCTAAATGGGACAATAATTTTGCCTATTCAATACTTACATCTTTAGCAGCATTAGCTAAAAATAACACAAAAGCATTAAAAGCATTAGCGTTTAAGATGGAGGAAATAGGCAAATTAGAAGATGCTAAAATTGTGTATCAACATCTTATAAAAATAAGACCAAATGATGAACAATCTTATAGAGATTTAGCTTTGATTTATAAGGAATTAGAGAACTACCCTATGGCTGCAGAATTATATTCAAGAATGCTTAATAAATCAATATCAATGGTTGATATGCTTGGCCTAGAGGAAACTATTGCTAATGAAGCAGCACAAATGTATTTTTTAAACACAGAAGATTTAAACTTTACTAAATTCCCTTTGAAATCCTTAAGCGGGCTATTCCCTGAATATATATGGCAGGATTTTGGGTATGATTATAGGATTGTATTTGATTGGACTGACCCAAATATTGAATTTAACATTCAATTTGTTAATCCAAATAATAAATATTTTAATTGGTCCCATACAGTTATTGACAGCAGAGATAAGATGATTGATGAAATTCAATATGGTTATAATACAGAAGAATTTATCATCGATGATTCTGACAAGGGTGAATGGATTATTAATATTGAAAACTTTAGTATAGAAAATCAGGATAATCCTACATATTTAAAGTATACGGTATATAAGAACTATGGCCGCCCAAACGAAATTAAAAAGTTAATGGTTATTAACTTAAGGGAAGTAACACAAAAAATTACTTTAGACAGATTAATGTACTATAACTAGCAATATTCGTTATATGCATTTTTTAGATTTTCAGCAATTAATTCAGCAGGCCTTCCTTCAATATGGTGGCGCTCTAACATATGTACTAATTCCCCATTTTTAAACAACGCTATACATGGTGAGCTCGGAGGAAAAGGGACCATATAATTTCTTGCAGTCTCTGTAGCTTCTTCATCAACACCTGCAAATACTGTTGTTAAATTCACGGGCGCTTTGTCATTATTAAGACTCTGTATTGCTCCTGGCCTAGCATTTGCAGCAGCACAACCACAAACAGAATTAACTAGAATGAGTGTGGTTTCATTTTTATCAATAATTGCATTTACATCTTCAGAATTGATGAGCTCTTTGAATCCAGCATCGGTCAACTCTTTTCTCATGGGTATTACTAAATCTTCAGGATACATTTTTTATAAATTTAAAACTTAAGCAAATATACAAATCAATACTAATAATATAATCAAGTTATACCAAGATAATATTATCTTTAAATAAATTTTTAGAAATGAGTATGTCAAAGTGGATAGGAGCGTCAATTGGATGGGCCTTTTTAGGTCCAATAGGAGGAATATTAGGACTAGTGTTGGGAAGCATGTTTGATCCACTTTCTAAAAAAAGATCTTCATCATATCATCCTAGAACTAGATCTGGAGATTTTGAAATTAGTTTACTTGTTTTATCTGCTATAGTTATAAAGGCGGACGGCATTAAAGACAAAAGAGAATTAGATTATGTTAGGAACCATTTTATAAGAATGTATGGAAGAACAAGAGCTAATAATGCTTTTAAACTTTTCAAAAAATTAAATGATTTATCTAAAATTCCAACAAGAAAGGTATGTTTTCAAATAAAATCAATGATGGATCATCCCTCAAGACTTCAATTATTACATTTTCTCTTTGGTGTAGCAAAAGCTGATGGAATTGTTTTGGAAAGTGAGGTAATAATAATTAATAAAATTGCAACATATTTAGGAATTAATATTTCTGATTTCGAGAGTATAAAAGCCATGTTCTATGAAGACATAGATTCAGCATATAGAATATTAGAAATTAATAGCACAGTATCTAATCAAGAAATTAAAAATGCTTATAGAAGGATGGCAAAAAAATATCATCCTGACAAGGTTGCTCATCTTGGAGTTGAGCATCAAAAGGGAGCAGAAGAAAAATTTAAAAAAGTTCAAGAAGCATATATATTAATAAAAAAACGCAGGGGATTATAATTTTTACTATTTTCACAAAAATTTTAAAATATACATTAGATTATGGAATATATTTTTAATTTATTTGAGTCTCAAACAAACCCAATTATTCAAGCTTTATATGCAGGATTGTTCACGTGGATTCTCACAGCATTAGGAGCAGGGCTTGTATTTTTCTTTAAATCATCTAATAGAAAATTATTAGATACAGCCTTAGGATTTACAGGAGGAGTTATGATTGCAGCAAGTTTTTGGTCACTATTATCTCCAGCAATAGAATATGTCGAATTGCAAAATGAGTTAGGCTTAAGTTCTACGCCAGTATGGTTGCCGCCAGCAGTAGGATTTTTTGCTGGTGCATTGTTCTTATATATATTAGATAAAATGATTCCTCATTTACACCTCTTCGCAAAGGAAGATGAGGCAGAAGGGCCTAAGACAGATCTTAAAAAAACTGTACTACTTGTTTTAGCAATAGCGATTCATAATGTCCCAGAAGGGCTAGCTGTAGGAGTTGCGTTTGGCGCATTAGCATCACCTGACTTATTAGGAATGGATGGGACAGCAGTATTTACTTTAGGATCTGCTATAGCTTTAGGAATGGGCATAGGCATACAGAATTTTCCTGAAGGATTTGCCGTATCAATGCCACTTAGAAGGATGGGAGTAAGTAAATGGAAATCATGGCAATGGGGACAATTATCAGCAATTGTTGAACCAATATTTGCAGTAATTGGAGCCGCTATCGTAATGAGTGTATTGCCAATTTTACCATATGCATTGGCTTTTGCAGCTGGAGCAATGATTTTTATTGTTGTAGAAGAGGTAATTCCTGAGAGCCAAAGAGGAGGAAATACAGATTTAGCTACTATGGGATTAGTTGCTGGATTCATTGTTATGATGTGCCTTGATGTTGCTTTGGGGTAGTATTAGTGGCATCCACAATCTTTATCACCACAATTTTTGTTTTCATTTTTAGGATTATATTTTTTTACCAAGTATAAAATAGCTAGGCCTAATGATAGAATTACCAAAATATTTTGAATATTAAATTCCATTTAGTTAATTAATTGAAAAGCGATTAGTGATACAATGTAAGCAATTAATGTCATTATAATGAATTGTAATGCTGGCCATTTCCATGAATTTGTTTCCTTTTTTACAATTGCCAATGTACTCATACATTGCATGGCAAATGCATAGAAAAGTAATAATGATATTCCAGAAGCTA
>CAJWCT010000032.1 GCA_913031385.1 uncultured Flavobacteriales bacterium
CATTATTGCAGATGATAAGCCTTGCTTAACGTTATTTTGAATTTCAATTGCATTGGTAACATCTCCCGAATATTTTAATAGATATAAAATAGGTGCAAAAGTTTCTTCTTGCACTATATCAAAATTAGGCTCAGCCTCGACAATAGCTGGTTTTACATAACAACCACTTTCATATCCCTTGCCAGATAAAACTTCACCTTCAACAATCATATTTCCTCCTTCTGCTTTTACTTTTTCCAATGCTTCACTATACATTCTTACTGCATCCGTATCAATTAATGGTCCGACATGGTTATTCTGGTCTAGTGGGTCTCCAATTTTAATTTGCCCATATGCACTTACCAATGCATCCTTTACAGAATCAAAAATTGATTCATGAATAATTAGTCTTCTCGTAGATGTACACCTTTGACCAGCAGTCCCAACCGCACCGAAAACAGCGCCAATTACAGTCATCTTAATATCTGCATCTGGGGTTACAATAATAGCATTATTACCTCCTAACTCCAGTAATGATTTACCTAGTCTTTTACCTACTTCAGCTGCTACAATTTTACCCATCCTTGTTGATCCAGTAGCTGATATTAAAGGAATTCTAGTATCCTTAGTCATAAATTCGCCTACTTTATAATCTCCATTAATTAAGCAAGAAATTCCTTCAGGTAAATTATTTTCTTTTAATACAGACGCAATAATATTTTGACATGCAATTGAACATAAGGGGGTTTTTTCACTAGGCTTCCAAACGCATACATCTCCACAAATCCATGCAAGAGCTGTGTTCCATGACCAAACTGCCACAGGAAAATTAAATGCAGAAATAATCCCTACTATGCCTAATGGATGATATTGCTCATACATTCTATGGCCTGGACGTTCACTATGCATAGTAAGTCCATGGAGCTGTCTAGATAGTCCCACTGCAAAATCACATATATCTATCATTTCTTGAACTTCTCCTAGGCCTTCTTGATAACTTTTTCCCATTTCATAAGAGACTAGCATTCCTAAAGGCTCTTTTAATTCCCTTAATCTATTGCCAAACTGTCTAACCATCTCTCCTCTCTTCGGTGCTGGCATCTTTCTAAAAGATGTAAATGCGCTTTGAGCAGATTTAATCACTTTTTCATAATCTTCAATGGTAGTAGAGGTTACTGTCCCTATTAAACTTCCATCTACTGGAGAAGTACAATCTATTTTATCTCCAGAAGCAAAGAACTTTGTTCCAGTAGATGTGCCTAGATTATTAGAAGTTATCCCTAATTTTTGTAGAGAAATATCCATTT
The DNA here is from genome assembly GCA_913031385.1 of uncultured Flavobacteriales bacterium. Classification (GTDB taxonomy): domain Bacteria; phylum Bacteroidota; class Bacteroidia; order Flavobacteriales; family Flavobacteriaceae. Next base: position 1,287 of record CAJWCT010000032.1, read on the forward strand.
TCATAATAAATTATTTTTATCTTGAACGAAGATAATGATTTCTAATATTTATAAAGAAATATTTACTTTAAATGAGATTTTTTTACATTCTAATATTACTGATTTGTTTCAACTGTCAAGAAACTAATACCAATAATCAGCCTGTAATTGCTATACATGGCGGAGCTGGTATAATCCTCAAAGGAGATCTCTCCATTGAAAAAGAAAATTTAATAAAAGAAAAATTAGATGAGGCAATAAGTCGCGGATATGAAATTTTAAAGTCTTCTGGTAGCAGTACTGATGCTATTGTTGAAACAATAAAAATTTTGGAAAATTCACCACTATTTAATGCAGGTAAAGGAGCCGTATTTACCAATAGCGGTACTATTGAGCATGATGCTTCAATAATGAATGGTGAAAATCTTAATGCAGGAGCCTCTACAGGCACTATGCATATAAAAAACCCCATTACTCTTGCACACTCGATAATGACCAGTTCAGAGCATGTTTTTCTTTCCCGTGAAGGTGCAGAAGAATTTGCAAAATTGCAAAATTTAGAAATAGCAGAACAAGATTATTTCTATACTGATTTTAGATTTAATCAACTTGAAAAACAACAAAATACTGCTTCAAAATTTGGAACCGTTGGATGTGTAGCAATGGATATAAATGGAAATTTAGCTGCAGGTACTTCTACTGGTGGAATGACTAATAAAAAATGGGGAAGGATTGGAGACTCTCCAATAATTGGAGCAGGCACATATGCCAATAATAAAACATGTGCTGTTTCATGCACAGGATCCGGTGAATATTTTATGAGATCTGTTGTTGCTTATGATATTTCAGCATTAATGGAATATAAGGATTTATCATTAAAAGAGGCTGTATATAAAGTGATCCATAAAAAGCTTCCTTCAATTGGAGGTGATGGTGGCCTGATTGCTATAGACAATAAAGGGAATATAGTAATGGACTTTAATACGCCTGGTATGTACAGAGCGTCAATTAATAAAGATGGAGAAAAAAATATAGCTATATATTTAGAATAATTTTATCAAATCTCAGAAATTTTTAAAGTATTGACCATGCCTTTTTCCTTAACCGGCATAGCTGCTAAATTAATTATCATATCTCCTTTTTTTGCATAACCTTTTGAAATTACAATTTCATTAATTTGCTCTATTGTTTTATCTGTTGATACTTCTTTATTATAATAAAAAGCCTTGACTCCCCATAGTAAACTTAGGCGATTTAAAATTCTTTTATTAGAAGTAAAGACCAATATATTACAATGAGGCCTCCACGATGAGATTTGAAACCCAGTATAGCCGCTGTGGGTCATAGTAGTAATAGCAGTTGCTTTAATTTCATTAGCAGTTTTTGCTGCATGAAAGCAAATAAATTTAGTTATATATCTATCAGTTTTCATGGTGGGCGGATCTTCTGGGACAACAATCTGATCCGAATATTCTACAGAGCCAATTATTTTAGAAATCTGAGAAACAACTTCAACAGGATTTTTACCGACTGAAGTTTCTGCTGAAAGCATTACCGCATCTGCTCCATCCATAACTGAATTAGCAACATCATTAACCTCAGCTCTAGTTGGAGTTAAACTCTCTATCATACTCTCCATCATTTGAGTAGCTATAATTACAGGTATTCTTGCTTTTTTTGACAAATACACTAATTTCTTTTGAATTAATGGGACTTCTTGGGAGGCAATCTCTATTCCTAAATCTCCTCTTGCTACCATTATTCCATCAGAATGTTTGATAATACTCTCAATATTATCTAATGCTTCAGGTTTTTCAATCTTAGCGATTATTGGAATCTTAGCTTTAGAAAGCTTAGCTTTAGAAAGCTTATCAATGAGATTTTTTAATGCAATTAAGTCATTTCCATGTCTCACAAAAGATAAAGCAATCCAATCTACATCAAAAGAAATTGCAAATTTTACGTCTCTGATATCCTTTGAAGTTAATGAAGATGAAGATATTCTTGTATTTGGAAGATTAACGCCTTTTCTTGATTTTAAGCATGCTTCATTCATAGCTTTAACCCTAACCTTGCTTATCTTATCAGTTTTTAAAACGGTAAACATATACTTACCATCATCAATTAAAATCTGATCTCCTTTCTTTACATCTTTTGCAATATTCTTATAATTAATAAAAATTCTATTTCTATCACCAACAAAAGATTTTTCTGACTCAATAGATATTTCATCGCCTTTCTTTAGGGCTATATCTTGTTCTAGCTCACCAATTCTAATTTTAGGCCCCTGTAAATCAGCTAAAATTGCCGTATTATAATTATACTCTTTGTTTAGACCTCTAATTATATCTATATAATTAAGAACCTCCTTGTTTTTGACATGTGAAAAATTGATTCTGAAAACATTTGCCCCACTTTTTATCAAATTGTGAATAGTTGTTCTTGTATTACATGCAGGGCCAAGTGTTGCAACAATTTTTGTTTTATTTAAATCCGTTTTCATTATAAAAAGATTAAATTTTCTTTATTTTTTAGATCCTTATTTATATCATACAAAGTAATAACCTGCGGAATACGTTTAATTTCCTTTACTACATCTTCTAAATCAACTTGATTATCATTGTTTTCAATTTTAAGCAAGTAATTAACATTTTTATATTCCGTTAGTAAATTAACTTTTTGAACTAAATTATTAGATTCTAGAAAAAGATCATTATTAGAAGTCTTTGCAGAAAAACTGTGATTATAAATATTTGATATTAAACTCCATTTCAAAAAATTAGTCTTATCAATATGTTCAAAAACTGAAAAACTTCCCTTTGAATTAACAAAATCTAGATCAAATGCTTTTCGACATAAATTAATCCCTAAATACTTATTTAAAAAATAAGCTAACCTATAATCATCTAAATCTGTATGAATTGCAAATAGGCTAAAAACCTCATTACAAAAATCTTCTAAATTTAATTTACTTATAGCCAATTTTAATAAATTATAATATAAAGATATAACTTATTATTATCTATGACAATCAGATAATATTAAATAAAATTTAAGATTAATTCTGCTTGTCTTTTAGAATTTCCTCTTGAAACATAAAAAATGCTCTTTTAGACGCTTTTTCCTCTGCCTTTTTCTTTGAAGTTTCTCTAGCCTTAGCTACAACCTTATTATCAACAGATAACTTAACACCAAAATGTTTTATAGGCTCATTTCCATTATCCTCAAATGTATAATATTCATATTCCTTTTTGTTTTTTTGACACCACTCTATAAATAGACTCTTATAGCTTATAATTTTATTCTTGAGTCTTTCCAAATCTACATGTGGAATAATTACATTTTGAAAAATAAATTTTTTACAATATGGGTATCCTTTATCTAAAAAAATAGCTCCAATTAAAGCTTCAAATAAATTGCCATGGATATTCTCTCCATGATTCTCATCAGCAATATTAGATTGTACAAAATTGATCAAATTTAGCTCAGACCCTAGCTCATTTAGATGATTTCGACTTACTATCTTAGATCTCATTTGTGTTAAATACCCTTCAGATCCATCAGGAATATTTTTAAACAAATAAGATGAAATTATTGAGCTCAATATTGAATCTCCCAAAAATTCCAGTCTTTCATAATTAATTGCAATTCCATTAATATCTCTACGATTCAGTGAACGATGAATAAAAGCTCGTTTATAATATTCTAAAGATTTAGGGCTAAATTTTAACAGAGATTTAATTTGATGATAAAAAGGGTCTTTTCTTGTGGAAAAAAAATCTTTTAATCTCAAAATTGGCATAATTAATCTGTTTTCTTAAACAGCAAACATGCATTGTGTCCTCCAAATCCAAAAGTATTACTCATGGCTATGTTTATCTCTCTGTTTTGTGCTGTATTCAATGTGAGGTTTAAGGTTTGATCAATATTCTCGTCTATATTTTTATGATTAATTGTTGGAGGAACAACTTTATTCTGAATAGACAAAATGACTGATATTGCTTCAATTGCACCTGATGCTCCTAGCATATGTCCAGTCATAGATTTAGTGGAATTAATGTTTATATTGAGTGCATGTTTTCCAAAAACATTGCTAATAGCTTTTAATTCTGCAATATCTCCTAGTGGAGTTGATGTTCCATGTGTATTAATAGCATCTACTTCATTAGCTTTTATTTTTCCATCATTTAAACAATTTCTCATTACTGCTTTTACTCCATCGCCCTCAGGATGTGGAGCTGTTATATGATGCGCATCACATGAAAGACCTGCTCCAATTAATTCTGCATATATTTTTGCTCCCCTAGCTTTTGCGTGTTCATATTCCTCTAAAATTAATGTTCCTGAACCTTCTCCAAGTACAAATCCATCTCTAGTAGCATCAAAAGGCCTAGAAGCAGTTGAGGGAGAGTCATTTCTAGTTGATAATGCATGCATTGCATTGAACCCTGCCATCCCAGTAATGTTGACTCCAGCTTCACTGCCTCCTGAAACAATAACATCACAATAGCCTAGTCTAATATAATTTAAGGAATCAGTTAATGCATTGGCTGAAGATGCACATGCAGAAACTGTAGTATAATTGGGGCCCATAAATCCATATTTTATTGATATATATCCGGGAGCTATATCTCCAATCATTTTTGGAATAAAAAATGGGTTAAATCTTGGTGTCCCATCACCTGCTGCAAAATTTAATATTTCATTTTGAAATGTTTCTATTCCACCTATTCCTGATCCCCATATTACGCCAACTCTTAATTTATCTATGCTATCAAGATCAAGTCCTGAATCATTAATTGCCTCCTCAGTTGAGACCATAGCATATTGTGTAAATTTATCCATTCTCCTCTGCTCTTTTCTGTCAAGAAAATCAGAAATATCAAAATGTTTTAATTCGCACGCAAATTTTGTTTTAAATTTTGAAGTATCAAAGTATGTGATGGGAGCTGCTCCACTTTCCCCATTAACAAGTCCTTGCCAAAAATCGCCAATATTATTGCCAATTGGGGTTAAGGCTCCAAGACCTGTAACAACAACTCGTTTTAAAGCCATGAAAATTTGATTGTTTAAATATTCTCGATGTAAGAAATTGCTTGCCCTACAGTTGCTATATTTTCAGCCTGATCATCAGGGATCTGAATATTAAATTCTTTTTCAAACTCCATTATTAATTCAACGGTGTCCAATGAATCTGCTCCTAAATCATTCGTGAAGCTGGCTTCGACAGCTACTTCATTTTCATCAACACCTAATTTATCTACTATAATAGCTTTTACTCTTGATGCAATGTCTGACATAATTTTTGTTTTTTATATTTATAATATAGTTAGGGTGCAAAAATAAAAAACTTTATTTTAATTTAACTATTTCAATAAAAAAATTACAAGCAGTTATTAAATGACTTCTAATCAAATTATAATCTTTGCGTCTGGCTCAGGATCTAATGCAGAAAACATAGTTAATTATTTCTCTAATAAAAGATCCAATCACAAATGGTTGATCTGCACTAACAATCCAAAAGCAAGAGTAATTGAAAGGGCAAAAAAATTACAAATCGATTATAAAATTTTTACAAAAGATGAGCTTTATAATGGTTCTATTTTAAATTGCATAAATTCATTAAATCCCGAATTAATCATCCTAGCTGGATTTCTATTAAAATTCCCTATTGAAATAATTGATGTTTATAATAAAAAGATTGTTAATATTCATCCTGCTTTATTGCCTAAATATGGAGGTAAAGGAATGTATGGGATGAATGTGCACAAAGCAATTATTAAAAACAAAGAAGCTGTAAGCGGAATTACAATTCATTATGTAAACAAAAAATATGATGAAGGTCCTATTATTTTTCAAAAAGAAATTAAAATAAATCCCTCCTATACTCCAAATGATTTAGCAAATAAAATACATGATTTAGAAATGGAGTATTTTCCAAAAATTGTAGAAAATTTATTAACTCTATGAAATCAAATAAAAAAAAATATTATGTAGTTTGGGAAGGGAATAATATGGGTATTTTCAATACCTGGGATGAATGTAAGCTTCAGACTAAAAATTATAAAGGGGCGAAATATAAATCCTTTGCAACATTAAAAGAAGCTGAAGCAGCCTATAGTATGTCCTATTACGAATTTAAAAATATTGAGCCAAAGAAAATTGATGTTAATCCTCCAAATTATAATTCAATATCTGTTGATGCAGCATCAAGTGGTAATCCTGGAAAAATGGAATATCAAGGTGTAGATACTAAATCAAAAAATATCTTATTTAAACGGGGGCCCTATAAAGAAGCTACAAATAATATAGGAGAATTTCTTGGTCTTGTGCATGGGCTAGCACTACTAAAAAAATTAAAAAGCAATCAAATTATTTACTCTGATTCAGTAACGGCAATAAGCTGGGTAAAAAAGAAAAAATGTAAAACCAAGCTCGTTCCAAATAAAAATAATAAAGAAGTTTTTGTTTTAATTCAAAGGGCTATTAATTGGTTAAACACCAATTCTTATAACACTAAAATTGTGAAATGGGAAACAAAAAAATGGGGAGAAATTCCTGCTGATTTTGGCAGAAAATAAAAACAAGATTAACTATATATTAATTTTTATTATTTACTAGCTTTACCTTTTCAATAAACAACAAAATGAATAAACTTCTAATAGTAGGGACTGTCGCATTTGACTCTATTGAAACACCTAATGATAGCGTTGAGAAAATACTAGGAGGCGCTGCGACACATATTAGTCTTTCTGCTTCATTATTCAATATTAATAGCGCTATTATTTCTATAGTTGGAGGGGATTTTCCAGCGGAATATTTTGAAATATTTAAAAAGAGAAATATAGATATCTCTTCTTTAAAAATTGAAAAAAATGGCAAAACATTTTTCTGGATTGGCAAGTATGCAAAAAATATGAATCAAAGGGATACCTTAAAAACTGAAGTAAATGTTCTTGCAAATTTTGATCCTATAGTTCCCGAAAAATATAGATCTCCTAATGTTATTGTATTAGGCAATCTTGATCCTATTATTCAATTAAAAGTTATGGAGCAAATAATCAAACCTCCAACAATAACAATTCTTGATACGATGAACTTTTGGATGGGAAGCACCATGGAAAATTTAAAAAAAATTATATCTCAAGTTGACCTAATTTGTATAAATGATGAAGAAGTGAAACAACTTACTGGATTAGACTCTCTTATTGAAGGAGGAAAGAAAATTCTAAATATGGGCCCTGATTTTGTTATAGTCAAAAAAGGAGAATACGGCTCAATGTTAATTGATAAGTCAAACTCATTTGAATGTCCTGCATTCCCAGTGAAAAAAGTTAAAGACCCTACTGGTGCCGGGGATTCATTTGCTGGAGGACTAGCAGGTTATTTAACCAAAGTTAATTCCTCTTCATTTAATGAAATAAAGAACGCAATTATATATGCAACAGCTACAGCGTCCTTTTCAGTTGAAGAGTTTGGTATAAATGGTATAGACAAAATTAATTATAATGATATTTTAAATAGAGTTGATTTTATTAATAAACTTTTATAGTTCAATAATAATTTTGTTTTTTTGTAAACTTACATTGATCCAAACAAAATGAGTGATGAGTTAAAACATGAATGTGGAATTGCTCACATTAGACTTCTTAAATCCTTAGATTTCTATAAAAAAAAATATGGAAGTGCATTTTATGGAATAAATAAAATGTATCTGCTAATGGAAAAGCAACATAATAGAGGTCAAGATGGTGCTGGGTTTGCTAGCATTAAATTAAATGTTGAGCCTGGGAAAAAATTTATCAGTAGGATTAGATCTATAGAAAAACAGCCGATTCAAGATGTCTTTTCAAAAATAAATACTAGAATTAATTCTGATCTTAAAAATAATCCGAATCTTACTAAAAACACTTCGAAACTAAAAGCTTCTGTTCCATACCTGGCAGAGTCCTTATTAGGACATGTAAGATATGGAACATTTGGAGGAAATAGTGTTGAAAATGTCCAACCATTGCTTAGGCAAAATAATTGGAAACATAGAAATTTAATTCTTGCAGGAAATTTTAATATGACTAATGTAGCTGAACTATTTAATAATCTAATAGAGCTAGGTCAGCATCCTAAAGAATATTCTGATACAATTACAATTATGGAAAAAATTGGACATTATTTAGATGATGCCGTCAGGAAAATGTACAAAGAACTAAAAAAAGAAGGATATTCAAAAATGGAGTGTTCTGAGTTAATTTCTGATAGAATAGATATTTCTAGAGTATTAAAAAAAGCTTCAAAAAACTGGGATGGGGGCTATGTGATGGGGGGATTGTTAGGCCATGGAGATTCATTTGTAATGAGAGATCCTGTAGGTATTAGGCCTGCCTTTTATTATAAAGATGAAGAAGTTGTGGTTGTTGCGTCTGAACGGCCTGCTATTCAAAATGCATTTGATGTTGATATAAATAAAATTAAAGAACTAGACCCCGGAAGTGCAATAATTATAAAAAACAAAGGAGAGGTCGCAATCAAAAAAATAAATAAGAAAGCCGATATAAAAGCATGCTCATTTGAAAGGATATATTTTTCAAGAGGCAATGATGCTGATATATATTCTGAAAGAAAAAAATTGGGCAAACTTATTATGCCAAAAGTTTTAAATGAAATAAATTATGATGTAAAAAATACCGTTTTCTCTTACATACCAAATACTGCAGAAACATCTTTTTTTGGGATGGCAGAAAGCTTAGAAGAGTTTCTTAATCAGAAAAAAACTGAAGCTATAATAAAAAATAAAAAACTATCTGAAGAAAAAATAATTGATATTTTATCTGAAAGACCAAGAATTGAGAAAATTGCAGTTAAAGATGTCAAATTAAGAACCTTTATAACCGAGGACAATAGTAGAGATGATTTAGTAGAACATGTGTATGATATAACCTACGGGGTAATAAAACCTACTGACTCATTAGTAATTATTGATGACAGTATTGTAAGGGGAACGACACTTAAGAAAAGTATCTTAAAAATGCTTGATAGGTTGAAACCAAAAAAAATTGTAGTTGTATCATCTGCTCCCCAAGTTAGATATCCTGATTGTTATGGAATTGACATGGCAAATCTTGATAGCCTAATTGCATTTAAGGCAGCTCTAGAGCTCCTTAAAGACAAGAAAAAATATGGACTGGTTAAAGAAATATATAATAAATGTAAAAGTCAGAAAGGTTTGCCCGATAAAGAAATTATTAATCACGTAAAAGACATATACAATATGTTTACAGCAGATGAGATCTCAGATAAAATTGCTGAAATTTTAAGTGTTTATGTTAAAAATTCAAAAGTAAAAATAATATATCAGAGCATTGAAAATTTGCACTATGCATGCCCAAACCACACTGGTGACTGGTACTTCACCGGCAATTATCCAACCCCTGGGGGGAATAGAGTAGTTAATAATGCTTTTATCAACTTCTATGAAGGAAATAAAAAAAGAGCTTATTAGGCATTTTTAAATTTCTCAGCTACAACCCGCCAATTAACAACATTAAAGAAGGCTGCAATATAATCTGGCCTTCTATTTTGATAATTTAAGTAGTAAGCGTGTTCCCAAACATCAATCCCCATTATTGGCTGACCACCACAACCAATTGAAGGCATAATAGGATTGTCCTGGTTTGCAGAAGAACAAATTTCTAATTTACCATCTTTAACGCATAGCCAGGCCCAGCCCGATCCAAATCGTGTTGCTGCAGCTTTTGAAAATTGTTCTTTAAAGCCATCCAAAGAATCAAAAGAAGAATTTATTGCAGCCTCTAAATCGCCTCCTAAATCCTTTTTGTCATTTGGATTTAATATTTCCCAAAATAAACAGTGATTATAATATCCTCCCGCATTATTTCTAACTGCCATATTATTCATGTCTAAGCCAGTTAGAATTTCTTCAATGGTTTGATTAGAAATATTAGCTTTATCTAAAGCATTATTCAAATTATTGGTATATCCATTATGATGCTTAGAATAATGTATTTCCATTGTTCTAGCATCAATATGAGGCTCTAAATCTGCATATCCAAAACCTAACTCAGGTAACAAAAAACTCATAATTTATATTTTTAATTAGTAAAATCAATTTTTTTACAAATTTACAATAAAGCTAAACAAAAATCAACTAGTATTAATTAACTTGTATAGCAAGAAAATGCACCTAAAAAACTCATTTAAAATATATAATGCTTCTGCTGGAAGTGGTAAAACTTTTAATCTGGTAAAGGAATATTTAATCCTTCTTTTGACATCAGAGAATCATGATTCTTACAAAAATATTCTAGCTATTACTTTTACTAATAAAGCCGTTAATGAGATGAAAAGCAGAATTGTAGACAGGTTGATTGAATTTAGTGGTAAAGAAAAAATAAATAAAAATAGTGCTATTGTAAAAGAAATTATTAAACATACTAAGCTCTCGGTAAATAGTATTAATCTTAAATCAAATCAAATTTTAAAACATCTCCTGAAAAATTATGCCGCTTTTGAAATTTCTACTATTGACAAATTCACCCAAAGAATTGTAAGAAGCTTTAGCTACGAGCTAAACATTGACGCCAAATATGAGGTAGAAATAGATGAGGAAGATTTGCTGGAGAAGGCTGTAGACAAACTTATTTCAAAAACCGGTGAAGACAGTGAATTAACAAAAATCTTTATTGATTATGCGTTTGAAAAAGCTGACAATAATAAAAGTTGGGACGTATCACTAGATTTTAAAAAAATTGCTAAAATATTAATAAATGAAAATAGCTATGAAATTATAAAAGAGATGCAGCAAAATTCAATCTCAGAATTTATTTCTGCAAAACAACAACTAAAATTGTTAAAAAAGAATGAAGCTGATAATTGTTCTGCCCTTGCAGAAAAAGCTTTAAATCTGATTGAATTAAATGGAATAGAGCACAAAAGTTTCATTCGAGAAAGCCTGCCAAAGCACTTTAATAAAATAGTTAATAAAGATTATGAGCGCATATACAATAATCAATTAGAAAATAATCTTGCTGCCGGGAATTTGTATTCTGCTAAAATAGATCAAGAGCAAAAAGATTTAATTGATTTAATACAGCTTAATTTATTCGAAATATTTAATAAAATAAAGACTAAAGTTTTTAATATAAAGCTATATGATAATCTATTAAAAAATATTACTCCTCTATCTATTCTTAATGCAATTAATGATGAATTAACAAATCTTAAAGCTGATAATAATACTATACTGATTTCAGAATTTAATAAAATTATTAATGAAGAAATTAAAAATCAACCTGCCCCCTTTATTTATGAGAAAATTGGATGTAAATACAAAAATTACTTTATAGATGAATTTCAAGACACATCAAATCTTCAATGGGAGAACTTAATACCCCTTCTACAAAATTCATTATCTAGTGAAAATTCTAGTTTAACTATTGCCGGTGATGCTAAGCAATCTATATACAGGTGGAGAGGTAGTGAAGTAGAGCAATTTATAGGCCTTATTAATGAAAATAATCCATTTTATATTGATAAAGAACTTATCAATCTTCCCGTAAATTATAGAAGTAATAGAAAAATTATTGAGTTTAATAATGACTTCTTTAATCATATTGGATCCTTTGTATTTAGAAATAATTATTTCAAGAACACATATCTTGAGGCTTCTCAAGAAATATTTCAAAAGGAAGAAGGATATGTCAGTATTACACTGATAGATCAAAAGAAAAAAGCAGAAAAAGCAGAAATATACTGCGAGAAGATTTTGGAGATTATTAATTCTTGTATTAAAAATGGATATAAATCAAAAGACGTCTGTATAATTGTTAGAAAAAGAAAAGAAGGAGTTTTGATCGCTGACTTTCTAAGTGAGAAGGGAATAGATATAATTTCCTCTGAATCCTTATTAATTGATTCATCTCCTGATGTACGCTTTATTCTAGATACTATTAATTATTGTTTAAGTGAAGATGTGGCAAGCAAGATTGAAATACTTAATTACTTGTATAATGGAAATAAAACAACTGAATTAAGAGATGATTTTATTAGAAAATTTATTGATTTAGACTCAGTTAATTTTTATAAAAAATTGGAAGAATACAGCTTTTATTTTGAAAAAACCTTTCTAGCCAGGCTTTCAATATATGAGGCTGTTGAGTATATTATTTATAGTTTTAAGATCAATGAACAATCAAATTCCTATTTGCAATTTTTTCTTGATTTTACCCTAGATTATTCTAGCAAATTCCAGTCAAGTTTCTATGATTTTAGCAATTATTATCAAGAAAAAAAAGATAAATTAAGCATTGTCAGTCCTTCAGAAATTAATGCTGTTGAAATAATGACAATTCATAAATCAAAAGGACTAGAATTTCCAATTGTTATTTATCCTTTTGCTGATCTAGACATATATAGAGAGATTGAGCCTAAAGAATGGTTCCCTGTTAAAGAAGAAAAAATTTCTAATTTCTCTCATTTATTAATGAACTTTAATAAAGATGTTGCACACTTTGGCCCGTTCGGTAAAATGATTTATACAGATCATGTTTCTAAACAAGAAATAGATAATATAAATCTATTGTATGTAACGCTAACAAGAGCTAAAAGTGAGCTATATATTATTGGTTCACAGTGTTTTAATAAAAATGGGGAAGAAAATCTAAATATATACTCTGGACTATTAATTAATTATTTAAAAAAAATAAATAAATGGGATGATAGTAAGGAGTCCTATCATTTTGGGTCTGCAACAAAAGTAAAAAAACCCCCTAAATTGGATCACAATATTGTGAGGCCACAACAATTTATTTGTAATCCAAGAGAGAGACATGGAATATCATTGGTTTCAAAATCTGGAATGATATGGGATACTAATAAAGAAAAAGCAATTGAAAAAGGAAATTTAATCCATGAGCTTATGAGCCACATTAACTCTCCAACAGATGTGGAAATCACAATGAATCATTTCTTAGATAGTGGTAGGATTAATATGGGTCAATACAAAGTGCTTAATCCTCTAATTCTATCAATAATCAGTCATCCTGATTTAAAAAAATATTATAATTCAAATTCTGTATCATATAATGAAAGAGAAATTATTCAGAAAAACGATAAAAATTTAAGGCCAGATAGAATAGTCATTAATAAGGATAATAAAGCTACAATTATAGATTATAAGACTGGTGCCCCCAATAATTATCATAAAAAACAACTAGATGAATATGAAGATGCCCTAAAGAAAATGGGATACTTAACCCTAAAAAAAGTACTTGTTTATATAGAAGCTGAGTCTGTTAATGTTACTACATTCTAATTAAGCCAGACATTATAATCTCTAATAAAAAACATTTTATTT
>CAJWCT010000033.1 GCA_913031385.1 uncultured Flavobacteriales bacterium
TACACCCATCTTCAAATTAAGGAGGATTCTCATACGCTTTATGGATTTTATACAATAAAGGAACGAGAAATTTTCAGACTTTTAATATCTGTTAATGGTATTGGTTCAAATATCGCAAGAACTATGCTCTCATCAATTTCTCCTGATCAAATAATTGACGCCATATCAAGAGAAAACGTTTCGTTAATACAATCTGTTAAAGGTATTGGATCAAAAACTGCTCAAAGAGTCATAATAGACCTCCGAGATAAAATTTTAAAAGTTTATGATTTAGATGAAGGAATTACTTCTTCAAACAATACTAATAAAGAAGAAGCGTTATCTGCATTAGAAGTCTTAGGAATTAATAAAAGGTCCTCTGAAAGACTGGTAGGCAAGATTGTACTAGAAAACCCAGATATTTCAGTAGAAAGTATTATTAAAGAGACTTTAAAAAATTTGTAACAAAGTTTGAACAAAATTACTTTTAGTTTAATGAAAACAAGATTTTCAGGGCTGTTTTTATTGTCTATTTTTTATACTAGTTTTTTGATTGCTCAAGAGACGCCTACTTCAACAATTCAGGACTCTATAGCTAATCAGGGAATTTCATTTGGTGAAATCAACTTACCAACTCCAAGCAGTTATATTGAAAATTATCAATATGATCCAATTAGCGACATGTATTATTATAACTTGAGTGTTGCGGATTATAATATTAACTATCCAATTATTTTAAGTCCTGAAGAATATAAAAAATTAATTTTAGTTGAGGACTTGAAGGAGTACTATAAATCAAAAATTGATGCTGCTGAAGGTAAGAAAGACGGTACAGATGAGATGCAAAAAAATCTCATTCCTGAGATATATGTCAACTCTAGAATTTTTGAAAACATATTTGGAGGCAATACAATTGAGGTTGTCCCACAAGGATCCATAGAAGTTGATCTAGGAATGTTATTTACTAAACAAGATAATCCTTCTTTTTCTCCAAGAAATAGAAGTAATCTTACCTTTGATTTTGATCAACGAATTGGACTAAGCTTACTTGGAAAGGTGGGGACGAGAGTTCAAGTTAATGCCAATTTTGACACTCAATCTACATTTGATTTTCAAAATTTATTAAAATTAGAATATGAGCCTACAGAGGATGATATAATACAAAAAATTGAGGTAGGTAATGTGAGTATGCCGCTTAATAGTTCGTTGATATCTGGAGCACAGAGCTTATTTGGATTTAAAACTGAATTAAAATTTGGCAGAACAAGAGTTACAGCTGTTTTCTCAGAACAAAAATCTGAATCAAGATCAGTAGTTTCTCAGGGGGGCGGAACTATTCAGGAATTTGAATTTAGAGCTTTAGATTACGACGAGAATAGACATTTTTTCTTAAGTCACTATTTTAGAGATAAATATGATGAAGCATTATTGAACTATCCTTTCATAAACTCTAATGTCCAAATTACTAGAAGTGAAGTCTGGGTCACTAATAGAAATAATCAAATAAATGATGTAAGAAATATAGTTGCTTTTCAGGATTTAGGAGAATCATCTTCTGTCTCTTCTGCTGTTAATGTCTATGTAGGTCCATCGGCATATCCTGACAATAGCAATAATGGTTTTGATCCAACAGCTATAGGAAATATTTCATCTCAGCTAACGGATGCTATTAGAGATATATCAACATTACAGACAGGAATTTTAGTTCCAAATGTAACAGAAGGATTTGGGTATGGTAAGCTAGAAAATGCAAGAAAACTAAGAGAGGGCATGGATTATAAAATTAATAATCAATTAGGATATATTTCATTAAATCAGAAGTTAGAAAATGATGAGATATTAGCCGTTGCTTTCCAATTTACTGTTGGGAATCAAGTATTTCAAGTTGGTGAATTTGCTAATGATGGTGTTCAAGCAACAGAGGTCTCTGTATCTCAATCAAATACTATTGTAAATTCAAATAATTTGGTATTAAAAATGCTAAAAAGCACTGTAAGTAGCGTTGAAGAACCAATGTGGGATTTAATGATGAAAAATATATATAGCACAGGAGCTTTTCAATTAGAAAGGGAAGATTTTAAATTAAATATTTTTTACAACGAATCTTCTGCATTAAATTATATTAGTCCAGTTGAATCAACTCCATTCCCAGAGCCTCAGCCAGGAGAACAACAATTAAATGAAATGCCTTTATTGAATTTGTTTAATTTCGATAGGTTAAATTTTAATAATGATCCACAATTCTCCGGTGATGGGTTTTTTGATTTTGTTCCTGGAATTACAGTAATACAAGAAAATGGCAAGATAGTTTTTACTAAGGCAGAGCCATTTGGTAAATTTTTATTTGAAAGATTAAGATTGAATTCTGCAGAAAATTATGAAGGTGATCAGAATAATCAAAATGATTATAATTTGAATCAACAAAAATATGTTTATACCTCCTTATATAAGTCTACTAAGACTGTTGCTCTTCAAGATTCAGAAAAGAATAAGTTTCAAATAACAGGAAGATATAAATCATCTTCTGGCGGCGGAATTCCAATTGGAGCCTACAATGTTCCAAGAGGATCAGTAACTGTTACTGCAGGAGGAAGAGTATTAGTTGAAGGAGTTGATTACACTGTGAATTATCAGCTAGGAACAGTTCAAATATTAGATCCTGCTCTTCAATCATCTAATACACCTATTAATGTGAGTGTTGAAAATAATGCAGTTTTCGGTCAACAAACTAAGAGATTTTCAGGATTCAATATTGAACATCAGTTTAGTGAAAAATTTATTGCGTCAACTACATTGTTAAATTTAAACGAAAGGCCATTAACTCAAAAAGCAAATTATGGCACAGAGCCAATTAATAATACAATATTTGGTGTTGATGCAAATTTTTCTTCAGAAATGCCAATCTTGACAAGGCTAGTTAATAAGTTGCCAAATATAGAAACTGAAGTTGCATCAAATTTATCTATTCGTGGTGAACTGGCATATTTAATTCCTGGAGCACCAAAAGGAAATAATTTTAATGGAGAAGCTACATCTTATATTGATGATTTTGAGGGATCTCAGAATGTAATTGATTTATTGTCTCCTCAATCATGGTATTTATCAAGTAGGCCTAGAGAATTGGGAATGGTCTATAACCAAGGTGATGAGGATAATAATGGAATACAAAATGGTTTTGATAGAGCATTATTGAATTGGTATACAATAGATCCTATTTTTTATAGTAGTCAAAGACCAAATGAAATAACCGATGAAGAGATATCAAACCTATATTCTAGAAGGATTTTTATAGATGAAATTTTTCCACAAGTAGATTTAGTACAAGGACAGACAACAGTAATTAATTCTCTTGACATAAATTTTTATCCTAACATAAGAGGCCCATATAATATGGACACTGAAGCTATAAATGGAGATCTGGATAGTCCAGAAAATAGTTGGGCAGGGATTACTAGACTAATTAATACTACAGATTTTGAGCAATCGAATGTAGAATATATTGAATTTTGGCTTATGGATCCATTTTTAAATGATTCTGAGAATAATGGAGGAAAATTAACTTTCAATCTTGGAAATATTTCAGAAGATGTAATAAGGGATGGAAGGAAACAATATGAGAATGGTCTGCCAGAGGACGGTGACATTAGTCTTTTACCACAGACAGTATGGGGGACAGTTGTTCCACAGAATCAATCCCTAATTTATTCTTTCTCTTCTTTAGGACAAGAGCGAATAAATCAAGATGTTGGAATGGATGGTTATGATGATCAAGAAGAAGCGATCTCATTCCCAAGTTTTGCTAATGTTGAAGATCCAGCAATGGATAATTATAAATATTTCTTAAATCAGTCTGGAAATATTTTTGATAGATATAAAATGTATAATGGTTTAGACGGGAATTCTCCAGAAACCATTTCTGATACTGACAGGGGGTCATCATCTCAACCTGATGTAGAAGATATCAATAGAGATAATACAATGAATACTATTGACAGCTATTTTGAATATGAATTAGAAATTACTCCAAATAGTTTAGCAGATATTAATAACCAATTTATTAAGGATAGAAAAGAGAAAAATGTCACACTACCTAATGGAAATTCTGAATTAGTTAAGTGGTATCAATTTAGAATCCCTGTAAATGAACCTACAAACGAAATAGGTGGAATTTCTGATTTTAGATCGATTAGATTTATTAGAATGTATCTAAATGATTTTTCAAATAATACAATTTTTAGATTTGGATCACTTGATTTAGTAAGAAGTGATTGGAGAAAATATTTATTAACATTAGATCAAGAGATAGATAATAACAATGATAGCACAGATTTTTCAACTGGAACTATTGGAATACAAGAAAACGAAGAAAGCTATGTGTCTCCTCCAGGCGTTGAACGTGAACAATTTAATAATAATAATAATATTGTCAGACAAAACGAACAATCATTGGTTTTAAATGTATGTGACCTGGAGCCTGAAGATTCAAGAGGAGTTTACAAAAACTTAAATGTTGATATGAGACAATTTAAAAGAATGAGAATGTTTATTCACGCAGAAGACGGTTCATCGCCCGGCTTAACAGACGGAGATGTAGTGGGGTTTGTTAGAATAGGAAATGATTTATCTGAGAATTATTATCAAATCGAAATTCCTCTTAAAGAATCATCTTCCGCTACTCTTAATCCTCAGTCTGTTTGGCCAGAAGTTAATGAAATTAACTTACCAATAAGTGCATTGGAAACAATTAAATCTCTTGCAATATTTAATGGAACTCTAGGAAGTCCAGATGCCACTTTTTATAATGTGATAAATGACATAGTTGACGAGGAGTCAGTAGGAGAATTTTCAGAACATAATTTAGGACAGCACAGAGTTGCTATAAAAGGAAATCCCAATTTCGGGGATATTAGGGCTCTAATGGTAGGAGTGAAGAACCCTAGACAGGACAATATGAATGTCTGTGCCGAGGTATGGTTTAATGAGTTAAGATTATCTGATATGGACAATAAAGGTGGTTGGGCAGCTACATTAGCTTTAGACTCTAATATTGCTGACTTTATGACTATTAGCGCAACTGCACGACAAAGTACAAATGGTTTTGGATCTATTGAACAAGGTCCTAGTGAGAGAGATAAAATTGACAAGAAGCAATATGATTTAGTCTCTAATATAAATGTCGGTCAATTGTTCCCTAAAAAATGGGGACTTAATATCCCATTTAATTATGGTCAAGGGGAAGAGCTTATAACTCCTGAATATGACCAGCAGTATAGAGATATTAAATTAAATTCTAGACTAGATACTGCAGAAACCCAAGAGGAAAAAAATAATATTTTGCAACAATCTGAGGATTATACAAAAAGAAAGAGTATTAATCTAATAGGAGTAAGCAAACAAAGAACAGACGATAATAAACCAAGGTTTTATAACATAGAAAATTTCACTTTCAATTACTCTTATAATCAAGTTGAACATAGGGATTATGAAATTGAAAGTATGTTAGATCAAAATATTCGAGCAGGAGCTAGCTATAATTTTAATTTTAATTCTCTAAAATTAGAGCCATTCAAAAATAATGACTCTTTATTTACGGGTAAATATTTTAAAATTTTAAAAGATTTTAATCTAAATCTTCTTCCTTCAAATTTATCAATTAATACAGATTTTATTAGACAATTTAATAAACAGAAATTTAGAGATATTGATTTAGCGCAGGGGAATATTGCTGTGCAGGAACTCTTTAGAAGAAATTATACTTTTGATTTTCAGTATAGCTTTACCTATCCAATTTCAGATGGATTAAATATAAATTACTCTGCCGCGAATAATAATATTGTTAGAAATTATTTCATTGATGATATAATTAATGGTAGCCAGGACCCTAGCTTAGATGTATGGAATAGATTTTTTGATATAGGCGATCCTAATAGACAAACTCAGCAACTTGCAGTTAATTATCAATTACCAATTGATAAAATACCAACATTTAGTTTTATTAGAGCTATGTATTCATATACTGGAGATTTTCAATGGCAAAAAGGTTCTGATCTTTTTGGGAACTTAACCCTTAATGGCCAGGTTTATGATTTAGGGAATACTATTTCAAATGCAAACACCCATAATTTTAATGGCGTATTAGACATGTCAAAATTCTATAAATATATAGGTCTTGCTAAAAATAATTCTGCAGGGGCTAAAACGGGACCAGGTTTTGGAAATTCAAATACAACAAATAATAAAACTAAGAAAAAGACTTCTCCTTTTGTTAACTCATTAATTGAATTATTAACTGCTGTTAAGAGAATTCAATTTAATTATGCTGAAAATAATGGAACATTTCTTCCAGGATATTTACAGACACCTGATTTTATAGGATCTTTTAAACCAACATTTGGTTATGTCTTTGGAAGCCAAAGGGATATAAGATATTTAGCAGCTAGAAATGGATGGTTAACAGTATTCCCAGAATTCAATCAGCAATATTCCGAGGTTACGAATAAGAACTTAAATTTTTCTGCCAATATAGTTCCAATTAAGGATTTAAAAATTGATTTAACAGGTGGAAGAACTTATTCACAAAATATTACTGAGACTTTTAATACAATTGATAGCAATAATGATGGATTAAGTGATGATTACAATTTACTTATTAGAAATACTTTAGGAAACTTTAATATCTCTACTATGCTTATAAAAACAGCATTTTCAAATAGTGATGAAAATAGCTCTGAGACATTCGACACTTTTAGGAATAACCGATTAGTTATTGCAAGACGTTTAGCTCTTAATGCAGGAATTGATTTTAGTAATCCAAATAATTTTGAGGATGGCAATTTAGACGGATTCCCGCTTGGATATGGCAGAACTAATCAGTCAGTCTTATTACCAGCTTTCCTATCAGCATATTCTGGGGCTGACCCAAACAAGGTTAGCCTAGGGGCCTTTAGAGATATCCCTATACCAAACTGGACATTAAGATATACTGGGTTTATGAGACTAAAATGGTTTAAAAAGAACTTTAAAAGATTTTCTATAACACATGGATATAATTCAACTTATACTATAAATCAGTTTAGATCTAATTTAAATTATCAACCTGGAAATCCAGATTTAGATTTCCTCTCTCAGGATCCTGAAGTATTGGATCAATCAGATAATTATAAAAATGAATTTCTTTATAGCAATATTAATTTAATGGAACAGTTCAGTCCATTATTTAAATTAGATATGGAAATGAAAAATTCTTTTAAAGTTTTGGCAGAGATAAGAAAGGATAGACTATTGTCTTTAAGTTTTGATAATAATTTATTAACTGAGATTCAAGGAGATGAATATATTATTGGGTTGGGCTATAGAATTAAAGATCTTCAAATTAGGTCAAGACTAGCTGGATCAAGACAATTAATTAAAAGTGATTTAGTGATGAAAGCTGATTTTTCTATTAGGAATAATAAAACTATTGTTAGATATTTGGATTTGGATAATAATCAAGTAACCTCTGGTCAAACAATATTGAATTTAAAGTACTCTGCGGATTATGCTTTTAGTAAAAATTTAACTGGGATTTTTTATTTTGATTATTCTTTCTCAGATTATGCTATTTCAACAGCATTTCCGCAAACAACAATTAGATCAGGATTTACAATGAGATATAATTTTGGGAACTAAATTAAAAAAATGCAAATACCTTTAAATTTAAAATATACAAAAGATCATGAATGGATTTCGATAGATGAAAAAATTGCAACAGTGGGTATTACAGATTTTGCGCAGAGAGAATTAGGTGATATAGTTTATGTAGAAGTAGAAACTGTTGGAGAATCCTTAAATACTGATGATATTTTTGGCACAGTTGAAGCTGTTAAGACAGTATCAGATTTATTCCTTCCAATTGCGGGAAAAATAATTGAGTTTAATGAGTCTTTAGACAATACTCCTGAGGATGTAAATAATGATCCCTATGGAAATGGATGGATGATAAAGATAGAGATTGATGATGTAAACAAAGCAAATAATTTACTCTCAGCTCAGCAATATAAAGAACTTATTGGTGTCGATTAAAACAAATTTTTTACTTGCATTTTTTTATTCAATTTTTATATTGTTCATTTCATTAATTAAGACTGAATCACAGATAGATGCTCCCTATTTAGATAAATTAGTCCATACAGCAATTTATTTTTTTTTCTGTCTTATTTGGTATATCCCATTTAAGGATATATTTATCAATAAGACTTTAATATATCTTTTCATATTCTCAATATTGTTTGGAGTTTTTATAGAATTTTTACAAGGAAAGGCAGTAGACTATAGAACTGCAGAACTGCTTGATATTTGGTTCAATGCTCTAGGGACAATAATTGGTTGCAGTTTTTTGTTGTTAAAAAACAGTATTAAAAAATCATAATCCCTTGTTTTTTATTCAAATAATTGGTTATTTTACTCTTCAACAAAGTAATAATGCAGATCAAAAAAAATCCAGGTGCTGATATAGGAAGAAATAGTTCCTTATATTTTGCTATAGGGCTAGCCTTGATGGTGTTCCTATCCTATGGAGCTATAAACTACAAGGTTTATGACAAATCTGATTTAGATTTGGGAAAGGTTAGCATGGATGCATTAGACGAGGAGGAGGTCCCAGTTACTGAACAAGTAGTCCCACCACCACCACCACCACCACCACCACCCGCTCCTGAAGTTATTGAGATAGTCGAAGATGAAGAAGAAGTTGAGGAAACTGTTATTGAGTCAACTGAAACTGATCAAGAAGAGGAGATAGATATCGAAGATATTGAAGTTGATGAGTATGAAGATGTTGAGGTACCTTTTGCAATAATTGAAAATGTTCCAGTTTTCCCTGGATGTGATAAAGGAAATAATGAAACAAAAAGGCAGTGTATGTCTGATAAAATTGCCAAATTTGTTCAAAGAAAATTCAATACTGAATTGGCAGGAGATCTTGGACTAAGTGGAAGGCAAAGGATTAGTGTGATCTTCAAAATTGACAGAACAGGATCTGTTATGGGAGTGAGAGCAAGAGCTCCACATCCTAGGTTAGAAAAAGAAGCTCAAAGAGTGATCAATCTATTGCCAAAAATGAAGCCAGGCAGACAAAGAGGAAAGGCAGTAATTGTCCCCTATTCATTGCCAATTATTTTCCAAGTCCAGGATTAGCAAAATTCATTTACTTTAAGCTTTTTTAATTTGTCTAATTAGATATTAGACTTATATTTGAATTTCAAAATTTTTATCTTTTGTAACAAAAAAACATGAGCATAAAATCATTATTTGATTTAACAAAATTTAGACTTACCCTAAGTGTAGTTTTTTCATCATTTATTAGCTACATGTTAGGGTTCAAAGAGTTTGATATTAAGGTTTTAACGCTATTAATTTTTGGAGGTATTTTTGTTGTTGCTGCCTCAAACATTTACAATCAAATTATTGAAAAAGATTTAGATGCATTAATGAGTAGGACAAAAAATAGACCTCTTCCTACAAATAAAATATCTGTAAATACGGCATTAATATTAGCGATATTCCTAACTGTAATTGGTCTTGTATTATTATATATAATTAATCCTAAGGTAGCATTGCTTGCAGCTGTTTCTGTCTTTTTATATACATCTGTTTATACACCGCTCAAATTAATTACACCTCTGTCTGTTTTTGTTGGCGCTATTCCAGGAGCTATACCTTTTATGTTGGGATGGGTAGCTGCTACTGGTGAAATTGGTATTGAAGCTATTATGTTATTTTTAATGCAATTTTTTTGGCAGTTTCCACATTTCTGGTCAATAGGTTGGATGCAGAACAAGGATTACGAAAAAGCTGGATTTAAGATGTTGCCAACAGGAAAAAAGGATAGATCTACAACATCACAAATATTATTTTATTCTATATGGGCGGTTCTCATGTCAATTATTCCTGCATTTAATCTAACAGGAGATCTGTTTTTGAGTATTTATGGATTAGGTTTAGTTTTAATTATAGGATTATTTTTAATTTTTTATGCTGTAAAATTATTTATAAAAAGCACAGATTTAAATGCAAAAAAATTAATGTTAGCCAGTATTTCTTATTTAACTTTAATGCAGATTGTTTTACTGCTAGACAAATTTTTAAGATAGATGAGTAATATAGATGGAAATATAAATAATAAAAATAGACGTGCTATCAAAATGATGCTGTGGTTTGGAATAGCTTCTTTGTTTATGACTTTTGCAGGGTTTACTAGCGCTTTTATTGTTAGTAAATCTAGGGAGGATTGGATATTAAATTTTGATTTACCTTCTGCTTTTACCTTTAGTTTATTCGTAATTATTATTAGTAGTTTAAGTTTAGTTTTGGCCAGACGAGAATTATTAAGAAATAATTTTAGATCAACTACAATATATTTAACAGTTACATTTGTTTTAGGAGTAATATTTATTATTAGTCAATTTATTGGATTTAATGAAATTATCGAAAATGGCTATCATTTTACAGGCCCAACAAGTAGCATAACTTCTTCATTTATTTTTTTAATTGCATTTGTTCATCTTGTTCATGTACTGGCAGGATTATTAGTGCTTTTATTTGTAATATATAGAAATATAAAAAGGAAATACTCAATAAGTAACATCTTAGGATTTGAGTTGGCTTCGATATTTTGGCATTTTGTAGATATATTATGGATTTACTTGTTCTTATTTCTAGTTTTCTTCAGATAAAATAGTTATTTTTGTGGCGCTTAAAAACAACAGAAAATATGAGTTCTGCAGTTAGTGTTTCATCAAAGGAGACAACATGGAGTGGGGGAAATAAGCCATTAGATGCCTCCTATGGGAAGTTGATGATGTGGTTCTTTTTACTTTCAGATGGTTTGTCTTTTTCTGGATTTGTAGCTGCATATGGTTATGCTAGATTTGAATTTCTAGATTCGTGGCCTATTGCAGATGAAGTTTTTACGCATGTCCCTTTTCTTCATGGGCAGGAATTACCAATGATTTATGTAGCATTTATGACATTTGTTTTAATCATGTCATCGGTAACAATGGTTTTAGCTGTTGATGCTGGTCATCAGATGAAGCAATCTAAAGTAGCCTTTTACATGTTACTTACAATTTTTGGAGGTTTGATATTTGTAGGATCTCAAGCATGGGAATGGTCAACTTTTATTAATGGTGATTATGGAGCTGTAAAAACTAACGGTGGAAATATCTTACAATTTGTTGATTCTCATTCTCATCACAGAGTAGCACTTGATGATTTTGCTCATAAACATCATAGTGATAGAATTCAACATGAGGAGACCAATGGTCTTTGGTTTTATGATGAAGGAACACTGCCAACTTATTCTATAGATGAGGTAATTGAAGGAATGGAGGCTTCTCCAAACATTTTAGTAAGAACACAAATTTTGGATGAAACTGGAGAAAAAACTATTTTGTCTAGAGAAGAATCTTTGAATATTTTAAGGGCAAATGGAAAATCAATTGTTACTGGAGCTAATTTATGGGAGAATGAATATGGAATGCCTTTATTTGCAGACTTTTTCTTCTTTATAACAGGATTTCATGGATTCCATGTGTTTTCTGGTGTAATTATAAATATCATAATATTTTTTAATGTTATTTTAGGAACATATGAAAAAAGAGGCCACTATGAAATGGTTGAAAAGGTAGGTCTTTATTGGCACTTTGTTGATCTAGTTTGGGTGTTTGTATTTACATTCTTTTATCTTGTTTAATAATTATAATAAATGTCACATCAAGAACATAATTTAGAGCTTTTTAGAGGATTAATTAAGTTTAAAAATATTACTCGAAAAATATGGGGTGTATTAATCTTGCTTTCGATTGTAACTGCGGTGGAGGTTGCACTGGGTATATCTAAGCCTAAGATTTTGTTGACATATTTTCTGAATATGAAAATTCTAAATTGGATTTTTATTTCACTCACCATTGTAAAAGCATATTATATTACATGGGATTTTATGCATATGAGAGATGAGACTAAAACTCTTAGAAGGGTTGTTGTTTGGACTTTTGTTTTTCTTGTATTATATCTAGTCTTTATATTAATTCAGGAGGCAGGATATATTTTTGACCAAGGGAATATTGACTACATAAAACGAGATTTTTAATTTTTACATTTTAATTTTTAGTGAAAAAGGAATTTATTAGAAAATGGTTTATTCTAGGTGTACTATTTTTACTCCCGGTTATTTTCTTGCTATTTCTGTATCCATCAACCCATAATTACAATCCTTTAGATATTTTAAAAACGAATGTTAATGATGTTGATGATTTTATTTTTTTTGATAGTGAAGAGAAATTATTTAATGATAATATTACCGTATTGTCTTTTCTGGGTAATGACCCAATGAATAATATTACATCAGTCTTAAACCTAAAGGAACTTATATATGACAAGTTTCTTGGATTTAAAAAATTTCAAATAGTTACTATCTCAACTTTAGGGTCTGAATCAAATTTGAAACAGGTAAAAAAAGAATTGCATAGGTCAGATGAACTAAAATATTGGCATTTTGCACAAGGGACAGATGAACAAATAAAGGAATTATATAGATCTTTAAGAAGTCAAATAGAATTAGATTCAACCCTAGCTACAAATCAAGTTTTCTTAATAGATAAATTGAATAATCAAAGAGGCAGGATAGATGATAGATCTGAGGATGAGATAGAAAAGGGCATAGCATTACATGGATTATATTCATATAATGCTATAAAAGTATCAGAGATAAAAAACAAGATGAGTGATGATATTAGAATTTTATTTACTGAATACAGGCAAAAAAGAAAAGGAAAGTTTGATTCAAATAACAGAAGAATAAAAAATTTAGAAAATCTTGAAACTCAGAAATAATTCATATATCGGGATATCATTAATAATACTAATTTTTGGAAGTATTTTTATTCCCAAAATTATAGATAGAATTCAAAACAATGATATTGTCAGAAGTGATAGTAGAAGCTCTAAAATAGATCATTTAATAACTGATTCAGAGCCTTTAGCATTTTTAGAAATTGATGGAAATAAAAAGAAGGTTCCCTCATTTAATTTTACCAATCAAAATGGGAAAAGAATTTCTAATAATGACTTTTTGGGAAAGGCTTATGTTGTTGAATTTTTCTTTACTACATGCACAACGATTTGTCCGATAATGAATAACAATCTTATCCAGATTCAAAACAATTTAAAAAATTATAAGGATTTTGGAATTGCCTCATTTTCTATTAATCCAGAATATGATACAGTTGAAATTTTAAAGAAATATGAGACGGAATACGGAATAACAAATCAGTCTTGGCATTTGCTAACTGGTGATAAGGAGAAAATATACGATTTAGCTAATAATGGGTTTAACTTATACACTGCTTCAGGAAGTGCATTTGTAGATGGTTTTGAGCATTCAGGATATTTTGCTCTTATTGATAAACAAGGCTATATTAGATGTAGAATTGATGAGTTAGGAAATCCAAAGATTTACTACCGTGGATATGTAGATGTCAAGGACAAGTATGATATAGATGGAGAGGAAGAAGAAATATCAATGCTGCAGGAAGATTTGCTTAAATTAATTAACGAATAGTGGAATCAAATAAATTAGGAGGTTATAATAGACTGATTGTAATTGTATCAATATTAATTCCTGTTGTTGTAGCAATATTATTTACCGTTAGAATTCCCGGTGTTGAGCCTTTGACTTTTTTACCACCTATTTATGCAGGAATAAACGCCTTAACTGCAATTCTTTTGATTGTTTCAGTTATACTAATTAAAAGAAAAAAAAGGAAGTTTCATGCATTACTAATGAGAATTTGTATTGGCCTGTCATTGCTTTTTCTTGTTATGTATATCGCCTATCACATGACAAGCGATCCTACACTATTTGGTGGGGAAGGAACAATAAAATATATTTACTATTTTATATTAATTTCACACATATTGCTCTCCATTTGTGTTATTCCATTTGTATTAATAACTTATGTCAGGGCAATAACTAATAATATAGTCATGCATAAAAAAATTGCAAAAATTACATTTCCTCTTTGGCTATATGTAGCAGTAACTGGAGTAGTAGTATATTTAATGATATCTCCTTATTATTAACATGAAAAAGTTTAAAATTCTCATATTAATTTTCTTTTTTAATTTGACTGATCTTTTTAGTCAGTGTGCAATGTGCAGAGCTGTTTTGGAGAGTCAGGAAGATCAAAGTGTATCAGCTGGTCTAAATGATGGAATAATATATTTAATGGCTATACCTTATATTGTTGCAGCACTTATGGGTTTTATTATCTACAAAAAATTCAAAAAATAAATTATTTTTAGAAATTTTTACATGTAACCTTTGCGTTTCATTAAAAAAATGTTAAGTTTGCGTTACAAATTTAAAAAATTACAATAT
>CAJWCT010000034.1 GCA_913031385.1 uncultured Flavobacteriales bacterium
ATTTATTTTTGACGAACCTACTACTGGTCTTCATTATGATGATATAAATAAATTATTAAGGTCCATAAATTCTCTAATTGAAAAAGGAAACACTGTAATAATCATTGAACATAATATAGAGCTAATTAAATGTGCTGACCATTTAATCGACCTAGGCCCAAAAGGTGGAAATAATGGTGGAGAAATGGTTGCTATGGGCAAACCTGAAGAAATAATTCTAGAAAAAAAATCAATTACAGCAAAATATCTAAAAAAAGTCTTATTATAATCACTTTGGCATGAGATTTGCAACTATATAAATAGTTAGTTTAATTTATTGAGATAGTTAGTTGAATAAAGCCTTGTAAGTTTATCTTTCCTTTAATACTCACAAGGCTTTAACTATTTAGTCGGTTTCTCTCAAAATCAAATCACTTAATTTTTTTGCTAAATTCTTTCTATGATATTGATCTATATTTATTGGTTTAATTTTTAATTTTTTTATCTTATATAGCTGATAGCTATCCTCTATATATTTTAATAATTTTTCATATTCATCATACAAAAAATATTTTCCAGATTTAGTTTTATTAATAATCTGTTTAATTTCTGAATCCTTAGGCCCAATAGCTATAATAGGTCTACTAGAATTAATATATTCAAAAATTTTAGCAGGAATTACAAAACTTGATTCATCATTATCTGCTTCAATTAATAATAAAATCTGAGATTTTAACAAATTTGGAATTGTGTCATTATATTCAATATAATTGTGATATACCGCATTTTTTTCTAGACAATTATTCTTTATATCTTCTTTAATATTACTGCTAACCTCTCCTATAAAGTTAATTACTAAATCATTTTTTAAATTTTTACCCTTTAATGCTATTTTTCTTAATGCTTTCCAAAGAATTTTTGGATTCCTTTCAGTTAATAATGAACCTATATGTGTTATAGAAAATTTATTATCTAATGTCGTTTCTTTTTTTATAAAATCAAATCCATTAGTAATTAATGAAACTGGTGTTCTAGTTATTTTACTATACTCATTTAATAGCTTATTAGAAGTAACTATAATTCTATCACATGAATTAAGAACTTTTTTCTCTAATTTTAAATGTTTGTTTTTTGAGTATAAGTTTAGTTTTAATTTATTATGATAATTGATTCCAGTCCAAGGATCTCTAAAATCAGCAAACCATGTTATATTTAATTTTGATTTAAGATATAATCCTATCAAATGCAAACTATGAGGAGGTCCCGTAGTTATAATAATATCTACATCTTTTTTTAATACATATTTTGATAAGAAATTAACAGATGGTTTTATCCAAAAAATTCTAGAATCTGGGATTAATAAATTACCTCTTAGGTATATTAAAAACTTATCAAATAATGATTGATCCTTATTCTTTGGTATCCCACCCTTTCTTATTCTATCAACTCTCTTATTATTTAAAAAACTAAATGGTTCAAAAATAGGTTTCTTGATCACCTCAATTTCTGGATTAATATCATTTAATAAACTATTATCTAAAAATGGATATTTAGGATTAGATGGAGTATATATTACTGGCTTAATGTTGTTTTCTAAAAGGTAATTAGAGAGTTTTAACCATCTCTGCACACCAGGACCACCAGAAGGAGGCCAGTAATATGTAATTATAAGAGCTTTAGTTTTCAATTTCTAATTCTTTAATAAAAAATTTATATAACATTCCTATAATGATAATAAATAATAATAAAGAAGCTGATAATGATACCATACTTCCCTTTTTTACTACATCTGGATCAAAAACAAATTCTATTATATGACTTCCAGATTTCACATTCATTCCTCTTAAAATATAATTAACGTTGAAATGTTGAGTCTTTTCCCCATCTATGTATGAATGCCACCCATTAGGATAAAAAACTTCGGAAAAGACAATAAAACCATCATCTTTAGTATTATATTCATATGTAATTTTATTTGGGTTGAATTCTAATAATTTCACATAAGAATCATCGTTTATAAATTTCTTTGATTCAATTTCAGTTGAAATTGCATTAGTTTTATTATTTAGTGAGTCTAAAGCTACAATCTCCTCGTCTTTTGAATCAACATTTATAATAGAGTCAATAAACCATGCAGCTCCATTTGCAGACTCATTTACATACAATTGTGAGGAACCCTCTTCATTATTAAATATAACATATTTAGTATTTAACATATTTAAAGTATTCATATGGGTATTTTTTATATAAAACTCTAAAATCTCATTATAGCTACTAAGTTTTGCTGCATGATAACCCATTACTGAATTATGATAATATGATGCTACAGTAGAGTTAGTTGTTAAGTCTAATACACGGAAATATGATTTATCCTTTAAAATTTCTGAATTTACTTGATCGATACTATAAGGGTTATCAACTAAATCAGCATCAACAAAATTAGTATTATTGACATATTGTCTATTAAATGGAACTAAATCAACCAGTACTAAAACGACTAAAACAATAATTAATACTTCACTTTTAATTTTTTTCTTGAGATACACAAAAAGGGCTGTAAAGGCTAACAAAACAAATAGTAACACCCTAAATAATTCATTTGAATAAATATCCATTCTATCTTGCTTAATGGCCTCTAGAATTGAAGGATTTATGTTTACATCATTAATACCGCTAAAAGTCAGGCTTCCTTTAAATAAAAACAATGCAAGAAATATCAAAGAAAAAATTACTAAAGCCCTGATTAAATATGTAATATTCTTATCATTTGATTTATTAGCTGTTATCTCTGATAATCCAAGAATTGCAACAAAAGGGATACATAGTTCTAAAATAACTTGAATAGAAGAAACTGCCCTAAACTTATCATATAATGGGAAATAATCAATGAATAAATCCGTAAGAAAAATTAAATTTTTTCCATAAGACAGAAGCAATGATATTACTATTGCTGATATTGCCCAATTCCTGTATTTTCCTTTAATTATAAAGAGGGAAAAGACAAATAAAAAGAAAACAACAGAACCTATATATGCAGGTGCTTCAACAAATGGTTGATCCCCCCAATAGGTAGGTGTATTTTCTACAATTTGTTTGGATTCTAATGCAGAATAACCATTCTTGCGTAAAAAACTATAAAAATTTGATTCTAAACCTACATCTTCAACACTACCTCCACCCATAATTCTTGGAATAAATAAATTTAGACTTTCAAAAATTCCATAACTCCATTGTGTAATATAAGCCTTATCTAACCCAGCACTTACTTCCTTGAATGTACCATCCGGATTTATAGTTAATTCTGATGAATTTCCTCTAGTGCTCTCACTTATATATTCGCCAGTAGCCATCAAATTTGTTGCATTTAATGAAAGCGCAATAAATAAGGCTGAAAATAATATCCCTAATGATTTAAAATAATGTCTGGTTTGATCTTTTTTCCAACAATCAATCATAGTATAAAATCCAATTAGCAGTACTATAAACATCAAATAATAGGTCATTTGAAAGTGATTAGCACAAAACTGCAATCCAAGGGCTAATGTTGATAATAAAAACCCTTTTGAATATTTTCCGTTAAAAACCATTAAAACACCCGCAAGAACTAACGGCATATATGCAATAGCATGTGCCTTAGCATTGTGTCCAGCACCAATAATTATTATTAAATAAGTAGAAAACCCAAAGGAAAGAGCACCTAAAACAGCTAATCTGTATTCTACCTTTAGGCTAAGCATTAGTATATAAAACCCTAAAAAATATAAAAACAAATAATCTGCAGGTCTAGGTAAAAACCTTAATAATAAATCTAGTTTCTTTATATAATTATGAGGATATTTTGCGCCAAGCTGATAGGTGGGCATCCCTGAAAAAGCTCCGTTGGTCCAATACGTTTCAGAATCTGTTTTCTCTCTAAAATCACTCTGTTGTTTAGCCATTCCAGAATACTGAACAATATCATTTTGCAGGATTTTTTTACCTTGTAAAACTGGAGAAAAATACAAAAGGGATATAAAACAAAACAGAATTAATACGCAAAAATGTTTGAAATAATTTTTTATGAAATTCTTTAGAATCATAACTATTGTGAAGGTTTAATCAATTTCTTCATAGTCTATATAATCACCAGTATTATTCTTTTTTGAATTTTCTTTAGGCATTTTATCAATTGTCACCTCTCCTTCTTGTTCTTTTTTAGTATTATTCGTAGTATGTCGGTAAGTATTATTCTTGAATTTATTAATGATATAACCTAAATACATTCTTGATAAAATCTTAAAAACATAGTAAGCAACTAGTAAACTTAATATAAATTTTAATATGCCCAATTTAAATGATTTTTATATTGAAAAACAAAAATACAATTCTTAGAATTTAAAAGAGTTAATATAATATTAAAATATAAATATTTTATCTTTGTAAAACATCAACAATAACATGAAAAAATCCTTACTTATTTTAATAGCTTTTATATTTTTTATTAGTAATAAAATTTCTGCACAATACACTGAAATTATTAATTCTAATAGACCTGGAGATTCTCAAAGTGCTTTTTCAGTTGGATCAAATGTAATTCAAATAGAAACTGGAGCATATTTATTAAATGAAAAGCATGAGCTATTAGATAATAAAGTTAAAGGAATGGGATTAAACTTTATGCTTAGATATGGGCTTATTCTTGAAGAGTTAGAAATACAAGTCAGTGGTATTTATCAAAATGATCAATTCACTGATATGAGATCAACTATAGATACTAAATACAATAGAAGTAATTTTAAAAAATTTAAAATTGGAGCTAAATATTTAGTGTATGATCCGTATAAAAATAGAGATGATAGACCTAATTTATATAGTTATTGGGCAAATAATAAATTTAAATGGAGCTCTCTTATTCCAGCAGTTTCAGTATACGCAGGAATAAATATTGATGGAAAAAATAATCCTTATACTGCGCATGGGATAAAGGGTGTTAGTCCTATTTTTACAATAGCTACTCAAAATAATTTCAGTAATAATTTTGTACTTATAACTAATTTAATTCTTGATAGGATTGGAACAGACCAAAATGACTTTGAATATATAACAACCCTTACCTATGCTATTAATAGTCAGTGGGTTAGCTTTATTGAAGCTCATGGAATAAATAGTGATTTTTATGCTGAAAATATGTTAAAATTTGGTGCTGCATATCTTAGTAATGAAAACTTACAACTTGATGCATCATTAGTAATTAATTTTAAGAACACGCCAAGAATATTTTATATTAATTTTGGAGGCAGCTATAGATTTGATTTACACAAAGACAGTGAATGATAAAAATTGAAGAAGTAAAAAATAATTCTGATTTAAAGAAATTTGTAAAATTCCCCTTTAAATTATATAAAGACTCAAAATATTGGGTTCCTCCTATTATAAGTGAAGAAATAAATATTTTTAATTCTGATATTAATCCTGCACTAAAGAATGCCAATGTCTCACTATATATAGCTATAATTGATAATGAAATCGTTGGTAGAATCGCAGCTATTATTAATTCCATAGAAGTAAATGAGCAAAAAACAAAAAAAATTAGATTTGGTTGGTTTGATGTAATAGATGATTTAAATGTTACTAAAAAATTGATTGATAAAGTAATTGAAATTGGAAAGGCTAATAATCTTGAATATATGGAGGGACCAATGGGTTTTTCAAATTTAGATAAAGTTGGAGTTCTGACGTATGGATTTGATAAAATTGGAACTATGGTTACCTGGTATAATCATCCTTACTACTCATCTCATTTTAAAAAACTCAATTTTACAGTAGAAAAAAAGTATTCAGAAAAAACATTTTCCTTTCAAAACATTGATATAGACTATTATTTTAGAATGAGTAAAATAATTCAAAGGAGATATGATTTTAAGGCTGTTAATTTCAATAAAATAGAAGATGCTTTAAATAATGTAAATGAAATGTTTGATTTGTTTAATAAGAGTTATTCAAAATTGTCGTCATTTGTTGAGATAAATGATATTCAAAAAGAATACATAAAGAATAAATTCTTAAGATTTATAAATCCAAAGTTTATAACGTTCGTTTTTGACAAAAACAATAATATTATAGGTTTTGCTATAATAATGCCTTCTTATGCTAAAGCACTACAAAAAATGAAGGGGAAGTTGTATCCTTTTGGGTTTTTTCATTTAATTAATGCTAGAAAATATGTTAAAAATGTAACCTTATATCTAATTGGAATACATCCTGACCATCAAAATAAGGGGGTGACAGCTATTCTTTTTGATTCTCTATTACAAAACTTAAAAGGAAAAGGAATTGAAGACTGTCATAGAACGCCAGAATTAATAGAAAATGATGCTATAGATAAAATTTGGAAAAATTTTAATCCAGTACTAAGAAAAAAAAGGTGCACCTATAGAAAAGCGCTTTAATAAGTATTATACCTGAAAATCTTTAGACAACTTATTATATAATCCTGAGTCAAGTCTATCTCTTATTGTAGAAAATGCATGTAATGTTTCTTGAATGTCTTTTGAGTCATGAGATGCTGTTGGAATTAATCTTAATAGGATTAGTCCTTTAGGTACAACTGGATATATAACAACTGAACAAAAGATTAAATGGTTTTCTCTTAAATCTTTAACCAAAGCAAATGCCTCCGGAACAGTTCCTTTTAAATAAACAGGAGTAACACAACTCTGTGTAGTACCAATATCAAATCCTCTTTCTTTCAATCCAGTTTGAAGCTCATTTACATTTTTCCATAACTTGTCTTTAAGCTCAGGGATAGATCTTAATATTTCTAATCTTTTTAATAAACCAACCACTAATTGCATTTGAAGAGATTTAGCAAATACCTGTGATCTCATATTATATTTTAAGTAATCTATTACTTCTTTATCAGATGCAATAAATGCTCCTGTACTAGCTAACGACTTAGCAAAAGTTGCAAAATATACGTCTATTTTATTTTGAACACCTTGTTCTTCTCCTGCACCAGCTCCAGTTGATCCTAAAGTCCCAAAACCATGTGCATCATCAACTAATAATCTAAAGTTGTACTTTTCTTTTAAATCTGTGATTTCTTTTAGTCTTCCTTGCTCACCCCTCATCCCAAATACTCCTTCTGAAATAACTAGAATACCTCCACCAGTATCTAAAGTAATTTTTGTAGCTCTTTTAAGATTTTTCTCTAAACTAGAGATGTCATTATGTTTATATGTAAATCTCTTGCCAAGATGTAATCTTACACCATCTACTATGCAGGCATGAGCATCCATATCATAAACAGCAACATCATTTTTACCTAACAATGAATCTATTGTTGACAGTATGCCTTGATATCCAAAATTTAGTACATATGAAGCTTCTTTATTAGAAAATTCTGCAAGTTCTTTCTCTAATTTCTCATGTAATAAAGTATGGCCTGACATTAATCTTGCACCCATTGGATACGCTGATCCATATGTTTTTGCAGCTTCTGCATCAGTTTTTCTTATATCTGGATGATTAGCTAAACCTAAATAATCATTGACACTCCAAGTTATTACTTCCTTACCTTGAAATTTCATTCTATTTGAAATTTCTCCTTCAAGTTTTGGAAAAGCAAAATAACCCTCAGCAACATTAGCCCATTTTCCTAATGGCCCCTTATCACTATATATTTTTTCAAAAAGATCTTTCATTAATGTGTTGTTTAAAAATAGTGCTCTACTTAATATATTGAATACTCTTTAAAGTGCTTTCATGTTGTGAGTCAAAAAACCCTTGCTTTTGCATCCATTTATCATTGTATATTTTACTTAAATATTTTGATCCGTGATCAGGGAAAATAACAACAATTTTATCATCTTTTTTAAATTCTCCTTCTCTATTCAACTGTTTTATTGCTTGAAATACTGCTCCACTTGTATATCCTACAAAAATTCCTTCAGTCTTTACTATTTCACGAGCTGAATGAGCACTATCTTCGTCATTTACCTTTACATATTTATCTATAATTTTAAAATCTGTTACTGATGGAATTATATTTTTACCCAATCCTGTAATTCTATATGGAAAAATCTCTTTTTCATCAAACTCTCCTGTTTCATGATACTTTTTTAAAACTGAGCCATAAGCATCAACTCCAATTATTTTGATTTTTGAATTTTTTTCTTTCAAATATCTTGCAATTCCTGATATTGTTCCTCCTGTACCACTACATGCAATTAGGTGCGTTATTTTTCCATTGCTTTGCTTCCAAATCTCTGGACCCGTAGTTTTATAATGTGCTTCAGAATTTAAATTATTAAAATATTGGTTTATATATACAGAACCTTTAATTTCCTCATGTAATCTTTTAGCAACCTGATAATATGATCTTGGATCATCAGCAGCAACATTCGCAGGACAAATAAACACATTTGCACCCATTGCTTTTAGCATATCTATTTTATCTTGAGTTGATTTTGAAGTAACAGCTAATATACATTCATATCCTTTGATTATTGAAACCATAGCAATGCTAAAGCCTGTGTTTCCAGAAGTTGTTTCAATAATAGTACTTCCAGGTTTTAATATGCCTTTTCTTTCAGCTTCTTCAATTATATATAATGCTATTCTATCTTTAGTTGAGTGGCCAGGATTAAATCCTTCGATTTTTGCAAAATATTCGCCTTTTAATTCAGCTGTTATCTTATTTAATTTAATCATAGGTGTTTCGCCTATGAGATCTAATATATTATTTGCAATTTTTTTGCTTTTTCCCATTATAACAAACAATTAAAAACATCTAATTTCTAATGCATTGCAAAATTAAGTGTTTTTTTCTAAAAACACTTAATTTAACCTAATTCAAAAAGAATATTAAATTAAATTTTAAGTGTTTCTAGAGAATCTAATAAATACATATGCTTCTCCCTAGTATAGTTAATATGTGTTACAATTCTAATTTTATTTGTACCCATAGAATGCCAATCAAATAAAATATTTAATTTATTAAAAGCATTAATAATTATGTCTTTTTTAACGCTTTTATCGATTTCAAATACTATTATATTTGTTTCTATATCCTGAACTTTTTTAACGAAAGACATATTAATTAGCTTCTCTCCTATTTCTTTAGCTCTTAAATGATCATCTGCAAGCCTTTTAATATTGTTTTCTAAGGCAAAAATTCCTGCAGCTGCAAGATAGCCTGATTGTCTCATGGCTCCACCTAAAATTTTTCTTATTCTAATAGATTTTTTCATTATTTCCTGTTTGCCAAGCAGAACTGAACCTATTGGACATCCAAGTCCTTTACTTAAACAAACAGAGACTGTATCAAAAATATCTCCATATTCTAAAGGTTTTTCTTCTTTTTTAACCAAAGCATTCCATATTCTGGCTCCATCAAGATGCAGTCCTAAATGATTTTCTTTACAAATTTTTCTTATGTTTTTTATCTCTCCTATATCCCAACAAGCACCACCCCCTTTGTTTGTTGTATTCTCTATAACAACTAATGAAGATAATGGACTATGATAAAATTCTTTAGGATTAATTGATTCCAGAAGTTGATTGCTATCAAACATACCTCTTTCACCATCAATTAATTTAAAAGAAACTCCACTAGTGAATGATCCTGCTCCGCCTTCATAATTGTAGACATGAGAGTATTTATCACATATTACTTGATCACCTGGATTGGTATGTAATTTAATAGCAGTTTGATTTGCCATTGTCCCTGATGGAAAAAACATTGCCACATCCATTCCAAACATAGCTGCTAGTTTTTTTTCTAATTCTCTTACAGAAGGATCTTCACCATATACATCATCTCCAACTTTGGCAGAAAGCATTGCACTAAGCATTGCTTTCGATGGAATTGTAATAGTATCGCTTCTTAAATCTACATTCATAAAACTAATTTATATAACTACATTCACTAGAACCAATTGGTGATCCATCTGGAATTTTTAACGATTTAGACATTTCATACTTTTCAGGATTTGATTTAAAATTCTTAATTAAATCCTTATAATATGAACTATAGGTGAAATCTTTGTAAGCTTTTGATGATAACAGTTTTTCTATACTACCTATAGCCTTATTTGCCGCATCTTTCACCTGAAAAAGACAATCATTTGAAACCACTAAATTCATTAAATGCTCTAAAGCTTTATGATTTACTGTCTGTTGAATTTCATTTATATATAAGTCCTCATTATTTACCTTAAATGTATAAGAAATCAATCTATCAAATACCTCTGATATACCGAGTGATGAATTGTTTAATGATTTTTGAAGAATTAATCTATTCATTCTCTCTGGATGTAAAAGTAAAGAAAATGTCATATCACTAGCAGTGGAGGCAATGCTTATAGGATCAAAGCCTACTCCCATCATAGACTTAAAGGATTCTCTTGATCTAGGATAACCAAATGCTCTTGGAGGAAAAAGGCTTATTTTACTTTTAGGAATTGATAAAAAGGTGGCATTTACAGTTTTTAAGACAGAATTTAAAGCATTTTTTTGTTGTAAGTATTTAATTTCTTTAAC
Organism: uncultured Flavobacteriales bacterium; assembly: GCA_913031385.1. Lineage (GTDB taxonomy): Bacteria > Bacteroidota > Bacteroidia > Flavobacteriales > Flavobacteriaceae. The sequence goes on from CAJWCT010000034.1 coordinate 10,501, forward strand.
AGTGGTTTGATTATCTCCTCTTGTTGCATAATTATATTCTAAACCTCCAATAAGTTTAACAGCTGCTTCAGTTTGATATCTATGTAAGAAATATAGTGGAACAAAAACATCTTCCAGAACAGAAAAGGGTTGATTTTTTTGAATATTATATTCTGAAAAATTTGTAATAGCCTTGTTCCTTGCTTTAATTATATCCTCTAAACCAACAGAAGCACTTTCACCGTTATCCCACAAATGTCCTAGAGAATGTGCTCCACCAATTGCTCTTGCATCACTATCACTGATAAATCTTAGGCCACTACTATATGCATCCTCCAATATCTTATTTAATGTCTGATTTTCATCAATACTTTCATTAAAATCTGAATAGCTATAAGCTACTGTAATCTTATCCCATTCTCCAATACCTTCATCATATGCATTATCGAGATTTATATTGTTGTTGTCTATAGAAATAAGTGGATGAGGATAATCCATAACAGACGCCCTATCTTTTGTGCTAGCTGCAAAATTATGAACAAATCCAAGGGTATGTCCTACTTCATGAGCACTTAGCTGTCTAATTCTAGCTAGTGCCATTTCTAACATAGGACTATAATCATCTCCTTCTAAATACGGTTTATTTAATAATGCTTGAGCTATTAAAAAATCTTGCCTTATCCTTAAGCTACCAAGGCTTACATGTCCCTTAATAATTTCTCCCGTTCTTGGATCGACAACACTTGAGCCATAGCTCCATCCTCTAGTGGATCTATGAACCCACTGAATCACATTATATCTACAATCCATTGGATCAGCATCTTTAGGTAAAATTTTAACTTGAAATGCATTTTTAAAACCAATAGCCTCGTACGCTTGATTCCACCATGAAGCTCCATCTAATAAAGCAGATTTTATAGGCTCTGGTGTTCCAGGGTCTAAATAATATACAATAGGTTCTTTAGCTTCACTGTAATCTGAAGTAGCATCTTTTTTTTCTAATCTATGTCTTGTTATATATCTTTTAATAATAGGCTTATAAACTGGAGTAGCATAGTCCATAAATGAGATTGAAATGGCGCCACTTCTAACATCAAACTCTCTAGGATTGTAGTTACCATCAGGCAATTTGATAAAGGAATGATGTTGAATAACAGAAATTCGATCTGGATCAGGAGAAACACTTGAAACTAATCTTCCTTTTGCATCCCCAGAAAATGTTAACAAAGCTTCAAATTCTACATTTTCTGGAAAGGCTTTTGTTCTTTCTAATTCTATTGCACTTTTACTCTTATCTACCTTGTATGAGCCTTGTTTAGAGTTTTTAAGCCTTTTTGCAACACCATGCCTGTCTTCCATAAGAAATGAAGTAAAATCTACTATATACTTATTATCCTTTTGTTCAGCTATTTTGAATCCATAAATAACTGACTTTGCAAAGGCTTGCTCTACACTTCTTTTTTCTAGTTCATTTTCTGAAACAGCTCTATAACGTAGGTTTGGTTGAATAAGAAGAATTTTATCACCATATTTAGAGAATTTGACTAATCTCTCATTTCCTAACTGTCCCCTATCTAATCCTATGTCATTTGAGCCTAATCCAGATGAAAGTGAACTAATGTAGAGAAATTCTTTATCTAGGTTACTTATTTCTAGATAAATCTTATCAGATGAATCATCATAATAGAAGTTAAAAAATCCATTATAAGCCTTAAAATTTTCAGTAATAGATTGAGAGTAACTAATACTAAACCATAAGATGAATAGCGTTTTGAATAGTAATTTCATAAGTATATTAATTTAGTTAAATCTACATAAAATATATTTTTTAAAAAAACACAATCTAACTAATTAATATGCATTAAATTTGTAATAAACATATCTTATATGATTACTTCTGAACAATTCAAAGAACTTAAGGGGCGCCTGGATGCGTTAAGGAGGTATCTTTGACATTGATGCTAAGATCTCTCAATTAAAATTAGAAGAAGAAAAAACTCACCATCCCGAATTTTGGAATGATCCAAAATCAGCTGAAAAGGATCTAAAAAAAAATAAGCTTATAAAAAAATGGATTACTGATTTCAATAAGACTGAAAATAGCATTAATGACTTAGAAGTTTTAATTGAATTTTATAAGTCTGGTGAATCCACGGAAACTGAGATAGACCAGTTATATTCTACATCAAAGGAGCTGATTGAGGAATTAGAATTCAAGAATATGTTATCAGATAAAATAGACAGTATGGATGCTGTTTTACAGATTACAGCTGGTGCAGGCGGAACTGAAAGTTGTGATTGGGCTCAAATGTTGATGAGAATGTATTCGATGTACTGTGAGAAAAATAAATATTCAATAACTCAATTAAATATCCAAGATGGAGACTCTGCTGGAATAAAAACTGTAACTCTTCAAATTGAAGGAGATTTCGCTTTTGGATGGCTAAAAGGTGAAAATGGTGTACACAGACTAGTTAGAATATCGCCTTTTGATTCAAATGCAAAAAGACATACTAGTTTTGCTTCAGTATATGTTTATCCACTAATAGATGATTCTATTAACATTGAAATTAATCCATCTGACATTCAGATTACCACATCAAGATCTAGTGGAGCTGGTGGTCAAAGTGTAAACAAAATAGAAACAAAAGTTCAGTTAGTACATAAACCAACAGGAATTCAAATTTCATGCTCAGAGACTAGATCACAACTTGACAATAGGATTAGAGCAATGCAAATGCTTAAGTCACAGTTATACGAAATTGAATTGAAAAAAAAGAACCAAAAGCGTTCTGATATAGAATCAGAAAAGATGAAAATTGAATGGGGAAGTCAAATAAGAAACTATGTTATGCACCCATACAAACTTGTAAAAGATGTTAGAACTGCGCATGAAACTGGAAATGTTGATAGTGTCCTAAATGGAGATATAGGTCCTTTTCTAAAATCTTACTTAATGCAGAAAAATAAAAAATAAGAATCTATGATGAAAATTTACCACAATTCAAGATGTAGCAAATCTAGGAAAGCATTAGAAATCTTAAAAATTAATAATATTGAATTTGAAATTATTGAATATATAAAAGATAATCTAACAAAAAGTCAACTGCAGGATTTAATTAATAAATTAGGTATTAATCCTATAGGATTAGTTAGAAAAAATGAACAAATATGGAAAGAAAATTTTAAAAACAAAGAATTAACTAGCGATGAAATAATTCAAATTCTATCAGATAATCCTAAATTAATTGAACGACCTATTGTTGAATTAAATGACAAGGCAATTATTGGAAGACCTCCTGAAAATGTTATTA
>CAJWCT010000035.1 GCA_913031385.1 uncultured Flavobacteriales bacterium
ATCAATCGCCTCGTCAACAGTTAGGTTTAGAATATCATCAATATTTTTTCCCTTTAATTTTACTTCTAAAACGTCTTTCATAAATCTTTTTCCATTACAGGTATCACATTTTATGTGAACATCAGCCATAAATTGCATTTCTATAATAACTTGGCCTTCACCTTTACAATCTTCACACCTACCTCCATCAATATTAAAAGAAAAATGCTTTGGCTTAAATCCTCTTATTGCACTATATTTTTGTGATGCATATAATTTTCTAATATCATCATATGCCTTAATATATGTTATAGGATTGGATCTCGAAGATCTCCCTATAGGATTTTGAGTAACTAATTCAACAAATTCAATAGAATTTAGATCCCCAGTAATCCTATTAAACTCTCCAGCTTTTGTAGTATAATCTCCAAGTAAATTAGATATGGCAGGATAAAGTATATTATTAACTAATGTGCTTTTGCCACTTCCAGATACACCTGTAATTACCGAGATAACATTCAAAGGAAAGTCAACATTAATATTTTTTAAATTATTTTCCCTAGCTCCAATAATGCTAATCTTTTTATTTGATCTTCTTCTTTTCTGTGGTAATTCAATTTTTATTTTTCTATCAATATAATTTGCAGTTAATGAATTTTGCTTTATAAAATCTTTAAAACTACCCTCTGCAACAATTTCTCCGCCGTTTGAACCAGCCATTGGCCCTATATCAATTATATAATCTGCTTCTTTTATTATTTCTTCATCATGCTCGACAACAATAACTGTATTGCCTAAATCTCTGAGTTTTTTTAAAATATCAACTAACCTCTTTGTATCGTTTGGATGAAGGCCAATACTTGGTTCGTCTAATATATATAATGATCCAACTAAATTACTTCCAAGAGATGTCGCTAAATTAATTCTTTGACTTTCTCCGCCAGAAAGAGATTTTGACTTTCGATTAAGGGTTAAATATCCTAAACCTAAATCATTTAGAAAAACCAATCTGGTTTGAATTTCTTTTAATATTCTACTTGCAATAAATTTTTCATTTTTTGTAAATTTTATGGTATTAAAAAATACTAATAGTTCTGATATTGGGATATTAATAAGATCTGAAATAGATTTCTTGTTTATTTTGACATAATTTGCTTCTGGTCTAAGTCTATTTCCATTACAGACATGACATTTTGTTTTTCCTCTATATCTTGAAAGCATTACTCTATTTTGGATCTTATATAGTTTTTGCTCTAGTTTTAAAAAAAATTGATTTAACCCAATAAAATATTCATTTCCCTCCCAAAGCACTTCTTTTTGTGATGTAGTTAATTTATAGTATGGCTTGTGAATAGGAAAATTAAATTTATCTGCATTTCTTATTAATAGATTTTTGTATCGTCTTAATTTTTTTCCTCTCCATGGAAATATTGCCTCTTCGTATATTGAAAGTTCTTTGTTTTGAAAGACTATATCTTTATCAATTCCAATAATATCTCCATATCCTTCACATTTTGGACATGCACCAAATGGATTATTATAGCTAAATAAATTTATATTTGGTTCAAGAAATTTGAGTCCATCTCTCTCAAACTTAGTGTTAAATTCCTTATAACTAGACCCCTCTATTGATTCAATAATACATCTCCCACGACCCTCATAGACAGCTGTCTCTATAGAATCCGATATTCTATTATAGAAGGAATTGTTGTTAGAAATTATAATCCTGTCAATAACTAAAAAGGCATTTTTTATTTGAACTTTTCTTGCATTTTTAGCTTCGCTTATCTTTAAAACCTTATTATTGATTTTAACCCTATTATATCCTTGTTTTATTAGAGAATCCAGACTTTTTAGTAAATCTTCTTTAGAGGTGAAGCGTATTTCAGATAAAACAAGAATCCTTTCACCTGAATTAAATGTTTTTATATAATCGACCACATCAGTTACTGTATTCCTTTTTACTTCTTTATTTGTTGCTGGAGAATATGTCCTGCCTACTCGTGTGAACAATAACTTCAAATAGTCGTATATCTCTGTAGAAGTCCCAACAGTAGATCTAGGATTGTTATTATTAACTTTTTGTTGTATTGCTATTGCGGGTGAGAGACCTTTTATAAAATCAACCTTTGGCCTGCTAATCCTATCTAAAAATTGCCTAGCATAACTAGATAAGCTTTCAACATATCTTCTTTGACCTTCTGCATATAATGTGTCAAATGCTAATGATGATTTTCCACTACCAGATAATCCTGTTATAACTACGAGTTTTTTCCTTGGGATTTCGACATCAATATTTTTTAGGTTATGAACCTTTGCACCTTTAACATAAATTTTATCAGAAACCAAGTTTTCTTCTGTTTTCATAACCATATATATGAGGAAATATCAAATATAATATTAAAGTAGGAAATGAAATTAATAATGTTTAAAAAAATAAAATTTTGATTAATTATATTAATAATTATATATTTGATTTAAATACAATAACAATTCACGTATAGAATAACATTACTTTAAAAAAATAGAGAATAACTAAAAATCATCTATTAACAGATGAATTTTTAAAAAGTAATGTTATGAGAAGTCCAATTATTTCAGATTCTGAGTTAGTCCAAAGTTACATTGACGGCAATGAACAATCAATTGAAATTTTAATTAAAAGGCATAAACAAAGAATATATAGCTTTATATATTCAAAAGTATTAGATAGAGATCTTACTGAGGATGTATTTCAGGATACCTTTATAAAAGTTATAAGAACATTAAAAATCGGAAATTATAATGAACAAGGTAAGTTTGTGTCATGGGTAATGAGAATAGCTCATAATCTTGTTATTGATCACTTCAGAAAAAACAATAGAATACCCAAGTTTGAAAGCTCCTATGATTTTGATATATTCTCAGTATTAAGTGATTCTTCATTAAATGCTGAAAAGTCATTAATTAAATCTCAAATAATTAATGATGTTAAAAAACTTATAGAAGAACTTCCGTATGATCAAAAAAATGTATTAAAATATAGGTTTTATAACGATATGAGTTTCAAAGAAATATCAGAAAAAACAGGAGTTAGTATTAATACTTCATTGGGAAGAATGAGATATGCTTTAATTAATCTTCGCAATATAATTGAAAAGAAGAATCTAGTATTAACAGACTAATAAACAAGGAAAAGATCTTCATATAATAATTAACTTTTTTTTTCGTTCTATTCTATATAAAAATAATGTATGGAAGAAAACTACTTTGTAGGTCAAAAAAAATCTGAACTAAATCCAAAAAAAGAAACTGTTAATTTTCTAATTAATTATTCAAAATCATTGAATATCTTGAAGTTAAATTCTCACAATTTTGAATTTATAATGAATTAATCTAACAAATTTATTCTAGCAAGGATTTTCTGCCAATTTTTTTTGTAATAATATCTTTTTTAATATTCCATCCTCTGGAAGGAGAATATTCTCTTGCGTAATAAATTATTTGAAGATGCAGTTTATTCCATAAATTCTTAGGGAATAGTCTTTTAGCATCCTTTTCAGTAATAGTCACATTTTTCCCATTTGATAAACCCCACCGATACATCATCCTGTGTATATGTGTGTCAACGGGAAAAGCAGGGACTCCAAAAGCTTGAGACATTACAACACTTGCAGTTTTATGTCCTATAGATGGAAGATTTTCAAGATCATTAAAATTATTAGGAACTTTTCCATTATGCTTTTCTATTAATATTTTTGACAAACCATGAATTCCTTTGCTTTTCATTGGCGATAAACCACATGGTCTAATTATATCCTCAATTTCATTAATTGATAATTTAATCATGTCATAAGGATTATTGGCTCTTTTAAATAGATGCGGAGTTATTTTATTGACTCTTTTATCAGTACACTGAGCTGATAATAATACTGCTATTAATAGAGTATAGGAGTCATTATGATTTAATGGAATAGGAACTTTAGCGTATAATGATTCAAGCGTATTAATAATAAAATTTATCTTATCTTTTTTATTCATTATATTGTATTTGTCAGATATAAGAATTATAAATATAATAAATATGGAATTATTAAAAATTGGGGATGATGCACCAGGTTTTGAATGTATAGATAATAATGGAGATATAATTAAATTAACAGATTATAAAGGAAAAAAATTGGTTATATTTTTCTATCCAAAAGCAAATACACCAGGATGTACTGCTCAAGCATGTAATCTCAGTGATAATTATCAAAAATTTATTTCATCTGGTTATGATGTGCTAGGGGTTAGTGCAGATGATAAAAATAAGCAAAGTAATTTCAAAAAAAAATTCAATTTTCCTTATAAATTACTTTGTGATGTTGAAAAGAAAATAATTAATTCTTACGGAGTATGGAGCTTAAAAAAGTTTATGGGTAGGGAGTACATGGGAATATTAAGAACTACTTTTATTATTGATGAAAAAGGAGTTATTACGAATATTATAGATAAAGTAAAAACTAAAGATCATACTAGTCAGATTTTAGATTAATTACCCTTATATCCAAATAATTTTTGTTTTTTAATCATTGATGCTACAGATTTGGGAAGCAATTTTTCCCATCCATTGCTGTTAGTTCTAATATCTTCTATTACCTCGTCTGAATATATTTTTAAGGATTCAGGGTCATATTCCTTTACATCAACAACTCTTCCATTAAATTTAGAGAACTTATAAAGCTCTTTTATTCTAGGATGAACCTTAAGGTTTTCGCTTGTAATTATTTCTCCATCTTCAGAAAGTACAGGGTAAAGGTATACCTTGAGTTTCTTAAAAAACAGCTTTCCGAAGGCTTCTAAAATACCTCCACTAAGTTTTATATAATATTTTGGATCAAAAACTTCAATCAGATTGTTAACACCCATGCAAAGGCCAATTTTTTTATTAGTATACATTGAAAAATATTCTACTAACCTATAATATTCTTTATAATTTGAAATTAAGACAGTCTCACCCAAGGAACCTAAGAGTTTAGCTCTATCTATAAAATCTTTCTCATCAATCTCTCCTTTATTTTCTAAATCTGCAAGCGTAATTTCAAATATGACTATTGTATTGTCTTTTTCTACTTTTTTTTCTTTCTTAAATAATTTTAAGGATTGCAAATACATATCTTCATTAACCTTAGTTACAGGTCTAAATCTACCTCTTAAGGCTAAAATGTTCTTTTTGTAAAGTACAACTGCTGGAAGCAAATTATTTCCATCAGGGCCAAACATTACAGCTTCAGTTAGACCATTTTTAACTAATTCAAGGCTCATAAGCCTATTATCTACATTCTTAAAAACAGGACCAGAAAAATTTATAGTATCTATTTCTAATTGATCTTTTTCTAGATTATCATATAGGTATTTTATAATTTTTTTTGGAGTATGATATTTGTAGAATGCACTATAAATTAAATTAGTTCCTAAAACTCCTAAAGTTTCTTGTTGTTGACGTGCAATATTTTCTTTAAACCTAACATGTAAAATAATTTCGTTATAATCTTGATTTGAATCAATTTGAAATCTCATGCCTACCCAGCCGTGACCTTTAAACTTTCTAGCAAAGTCTATAGTGGCAACGGTATTTGCATAGCAAAAAAACATTTTATTAGGGTCTTTTCCACCTATTCTTTCTTCTATTAAATCAGTTTCTTGAACAAGCATTTTTTTAAGACGATTTTGACTAACATACCTACTATCATCTTCAATTCCATAGATAGCATCACTAAAATCTTTACCATAGGCAGATAAAGATTTTGCAATTGTGCCAGATGCTCCGCCAACCCTAAAGAATTGTCTGACAGTTTCTTGACCAGCACCAATTTCAGCAAAGGTGCCATAGATGTTTTCGTTAAGATTAATTTTTAATGCTTTTTGCTTGATTGTAGGGATTGAATCAAACTCTGGATCACCATTATGAATTATATCATCCATTAAATGTTGTTTTTGCCTAAGCAAAGTTATTAAATTACTATCGTTTAAAAGAAAAAAAATAGCTTATTTTTGATTATAATTCATTTATAATGAAAATTACATTTTTAGGGACTGGAACTTCACAGGGAATCCCTATAATTGGAAGCGATCACCCTGTATGTAAAAGTGAAAACCCAAAGGATAGACGGTTAAGATCATCAGTGTTAGTAAATTGGGATAGAAATAATTTTGTTATTGATTGTGGTCCAGATTTTAGAACACAAATGTTAAATTCAAATTGCAGTAATATAGATGCAATTATTTATACTCATGAACATAGTGATCATGTTGCAGGATTAGATGATATAAGGCCATTTTTCTTTAACCAAGGCAAAATACCAATATATGCACATAAAAGAGTCTTAAATGAACTCAAAAAGAGGTTTTACTATATTTTTGATGAGAATTACAGTTATCCTGGTTCACCTAAAGTGATTGAAAATGTAATTTACTCTAATTTTAGCATTAATGACAAGAAAATTATCCCTATAAATGCATTCCATAAAGATTTACAAGTTTATGGTTATAGATTTGAAAATTTTGCATACTTAACGGATGTAAAAACTATTGAAAAAAAGGAAATTAAGAAATTAGATGATCTTGATGTTTTAGTGATTAATGCATTGAGAATAGAAGAACACTATTCTCATTTTAATTTAGATCAAGCATTAGAATTTATTAAAGTAATAAAACCTAAAAAAGCATATTTAACTCATATTAGTCACATGCTTGGGTTTCATGATGAAGTCCAGAAGATTTTGCCTGAGAATGTATTTTTAGCCTATGATGGTTTAGAGATCACTATTTAACATTAAATTTCATCCATTCTAAAAAATCAAAGAAGTTTTCTTGACTTACACTGTGAGCCATATCATATTCTTTGTAAACATGAGTAATATTCTTTGATTTTAGCCACTCAATAGATTCCCTTGAATAATTAACCGGAATTACTTGATCCTGTACTCCATGTGAGCAGAAGTAATTAAGATTTGAATAATCCTTATCATTTTTATCAATTAATTGCATGCTTATCATACCGCTTAATGCTATAACATTTTTAAATAAAGCGGGGTTATTTAATGACAAAGCATAGCTTAGTGCAGTTCCTTGACTAAAACCCATTAAACAGATTTTTTCTATATCAAATGAATATTTTTGTGTTAATTGATTTTTTACAAAATCTTTTATTTTAGAAATAGAGGATTTTGCTTGTTCTATACCTATTTTTATATTCATAGCTTCAAGATCATCAGAATTAATATCATACCATGAATAACCTCCATAGGGAAGAGAATAAGGAGCTCTTAATGAAATTATTTTATAATTTCCAGGTATATAATTTGCAAAAGAAAATAAATCATCCTCGTTACTGCCATAACCATGAAGCATTATAACTAGAGGAGATAATTCATCACTATTATTTGAATCTCTAAAATTAAACTCAAAAACAAATTTATCACTCATCAACTTAATTCTATAAAGCCATTATTTATAACCCCGAACACTTTTCCTTTTAGTTTAGAGCCTATAAAGATTGAATTTTTTGATTTTGATAAGATGTTTTCTTCACTAAATATATATTCTGAAAGAGGATTGAAAAGAGTTAAATTAGCAGTTTCTCCGATTTTAATGGAATCATCATCATCTATACCGAACATCTTTTTTCCTCTGGTAAGAAGGTTGATCGTAGTTTTTATTGGAAATAACATATTCAATGCCCCAAAAGCAGATTCTAAACCAATAGTTCCATAATCTGCATTATCAAATTCAAGATTTTTAAGCTCAATATTTAATGGGTTGTGATCAGAGGTAATCATATCTATTGTTCCATCCTTTAAACCAGCAATTAGTGCATTAACATCGTCTGATGTTCTAAGAGGTGGCTTAACTTTAAAGTTAGTGTCAAAATTTTGGATCTTTTCGTCTAAAAAGAACAAATTATGTATTGCTACACTACATGATATATTTAATTTTCTAGCCTTAGCTTTTCTAATTAATTCAACTGACTTAGCAGATGAGATTGTAGGTATATGTAGATAGCCTTCAGTATATTCTAAGATTGACAAATCTCTAGCAACATTAATTTCCTCAGCCATTGATGGTATTCCATCTAATCCTAGTGATGTACTAATTAAGCCTTCATTCATTACTCCATCTTGTGCAATTTTATCATTTTGAGGAAAAGAGAAAACAAGAGTCTTAGATGTTGATGTATACTCTAATGCTAATTTAAGAACGTTTGGATTGGAGACAGGTCTTTTATAGTCGTTAAAAGCAATTGCTCCAGAATTTTTCATATCAAGAATTTCAGTTAATTCATTTCCTGCAAAATTCTTAGTCAAAGCTCCAATTGGAAAGACATTTACAACTGAGTTCTTAGTTAAAGAGTTTAAGTACTCTATTTCGGTATTTTTTTCAATAATAGGGTAGGTGTTTGGTTGTAATCCAACGGCTGTAAAACCAGATTTTGCAGCTACTTTAATTCCATTTGAAATTGTTTCTCTTTCTTCATATCCAGGCTCGCCAAAGCAAACACTATAATCAAACCAACCCTTTGATACATGCAAGTTGTTTAATGATATCTCTGGATAGTTTTTTGGATTGGATAATTTCTTATCAATATTAGTTATAATATTGTTTTCGATTAGTATATCAACTTTAGAATTATGAAATTCACTTTTTTTATCAATTATAGTAGCGGATTTGATAAGTGAATTCATTTATAATGTTATGTAATTAAATGAAATAAATTTTGACAAAAATAAGAAAACCATTTCTATTTTATAGATCTATTATTTATAAAAAAACAAATTATCCACTAGTGCAGTTTTTATTTTAAATTTTTCTTTATTTTCGGTCCAAGCGATAATTGTTTTATTTTTTTCTTTATCCAATGTAATTACAGGAAAACCAGAAGATCTATTTTCAGAAGATTCATCAATTATCAATAATTTATTCTGATTTCTATCACTAGTAATCATTTGAAGCTTTATATAAGCACTTCCATCTATAATATCTATATAGCTTATAAGAGCTGTATTTTGATCTAATAGCTCAATATCAACTCTTCCAATCGGATCATTAGCATTAACTATTATAGGTATATCAAAACCACTAGAGATATCATTAGAAAATGCAACTTTTAATTGATTGTTATTATTAGAAAAGGTGTACCAAACAACAGCAGAAGTATTGTTAAATGTTGAAATTGCGGGGCCATTAACAGGGCATCCAGATATCACCCAGTTATCATTAAAAATACTAAGTGGATTGCTCCAAGTATTTTCGTCTTTATATGAGTAATAAATATCTCTTATTTCATTTCTAGATCTATCCCTGTATACAACAATAGATCTCCCATTTTTTGTAATTGCTAAATCAGTTTGACAGCAGTCACAAACTCTATTGTCAATTAATTGATCTTCTAATATCTTCCCATCAATATTATAGCTTGTCCCCCTAAGAGTCATTTGCGGTTTTATAGATTTATCATTTTTTGATAATTCATTTTGTCTGCCATCTAAGTATGTAGATAGAAAATGATTATTATGGGTAATTGTTGAAACAAATCCATGTTCAGTTTTAGTATTATCGCTATGAAGTTTTAATGGAATACTCCAGGTATTTCCCTTATTTTTAGAATTAACAACTTTAATGTCATACGAGTATTTCTCTTCACTGCTCATTTCTAAATAATGTGCACTGATTCCATTTAATTCATTCGCAGTAATTTTTGGAAAATCAGCCCAGTTAACAAACATTTTTGATGATTTTACAATAAGATTAGATTCTCCCCATGAATCATTAGAAAAATCAAACAAACTATAAAAAAGCTTGCTTTCATTGCTATTTAAATTTGAAGATATATAGCTTAAGTATATTTCTCCAGAATCAGATGTGTGTAAATTTGGTTCAGATGACTCCTCAGAAAAATTAGTTTTAATAAACTTAATATAGCTTATATCATTACAGCTATTAGTAAAAATAAAAAGAAGAGAAACTAAAATAATTTTTTTCATCTACTAGTATTTGGCAGCTTTACCTTCAGTTAGTGAGCTTTTAATGAAATTTCTTAAATCTTGGTTAGAGGATTTTAAATCTTCTGATCTTAGGTACATCATATGCCCACTTCTGTATCCTTTAAAAGTAAATCGATCTTTCATCTTTCCACTTGGATCAACTTGCCACATTGTATATTTAGCTTGGAAATATGTAGTTGCGCCATCATAATACCCTGACTGAATTAAGACTTTTAAGTATGGATTTTGTGCCATTGCCTCTCTCAAGTTATCTCTAGTATTATCATTTTCTCTGTCCCAAGGATGCACAGGTCCAAAGACATTATATTTAATATCTGTGTTAAAGTTTAGTTCATTTCTCAAATAATAGTTAATAGCAGGAGTGAAAGAATGATTCCAAGCATTCATTTCAGCACTCGTATCAGGACTTGATCCAGCTTCCATCTTATCTAAACCTAAATACCTTGAATCTAATCTTCCTATGGTATATCCAGATTCATCTCTAATTAGCTCTTTCCAGAAAAAATTTGTAGGAACATCTAAATTATGCCTAATTATATCTTTAGTGCTTATTCCTGAATAATAAGACATTTTGTTTGCAATTCTATCTTTCTCTTCATCAGTAATAAATCCGCCTTTTGCTATAGCAGGTAACAGTTCATTTATAGTAAAATCTTCAGATTCAGGAAGAATATCTAATAAATCTCTTTCTTGTAACTGTTTATTTAAAACTTTGTGATACCAAGCAGTAGCTGTATAGTATGGCAGGTTTATTGCAGATGATACAGCTCCACCTGTGTCATACACTTTATAGTCTGCAGGCGATACCATAATAACCCCATTTAGGTACATCCAATGACTATTTTGTAATTCATGAGCAAGCCCCATAACTCTTGTCCCCCCATAGCTTTCTCCAATAATATACTTTGGAGACTCCCATATATTTTTTCTTGTAATAAATGTATTTATCCAAGTAGCTAAATATTTAACATCTGCATTTATTCCAAAGAATAATTTTTTATCTGGCAGTTCTCCTTTTGAGTTTGGAAGCATTCTTGAATATCCTGTATTTACTGGACATACATAAACAATATCAGCAACATCTAATATGGAATTGGGATTGTCTTTCATTCCATACGGTTGTACTGGAAAACCTTCATCGTCAATCTTTAATACTCTAGGTCCAGTATAACCAGTATGCATCCATAATGACCCTGATCCAGGACCACCATTGAATGAGATAATTATAGGCCTTAATGCTCTATTAATTTTTTCATTCTTTTTTTCAATTCTTTTATAATAAGTATAAAACAAAGTTGCAATTGGTTCACCACTTTGATTCCAAACAGGCTGGGTTCCAACTTCTGCTTTATAATGAATTAGTTTATTATTTATGGTTGTTTCATGAAAGGATTCAACTATTGTGTCAGCTGGTATTGATATTTTTTGAGCATATACTGAACAGGCAAATAGAACTAAAAATAATAATATATATTTCTTCATAATATGATTTTGTATTTGTACTAATGTAATAATTTATTATTCAAGTTTATTTTATTATTCCATCTGTGATTTCAAGAGTTCGATCTGATTTCTTTGCTAATTCAATATTATGGGTTACAATAATGAATGTATGATTAAATTTTTCTCTGATATCAAAAAAAAGATTATATAAACTATCTGCAGATTTACTATCTAGATTTCCTGAAGGTTCATCTGCTAAAATTAGTTTAGGATTATTAATTAGAGATCTAGCAACAGCAACTCGTTGTTTCTCTCCTCCGGAAAGCTCATTAGGTTTATTATTAATTTTATTCCCTAAATTTAGATAATCCATTAACTTAATTGCTCTTTGTTCTAATTCTGAAGTATTAGTTCTTTTAATATAGCCAGGAATACAAATATTTTCAAATGCAGTAAATTCAGGCAGCAACTGATGAAATTGAAAAATAAAACCAATAGTTTCATTTCTAAAATTAGCTAATGCTTTTTCATTTAATTTACTAATATTAACATCATTAACATACAATTCAGACTTTAGATTATTGGAAGGTGAGTCAAGAGTTCCTAATATTTGTAGTAAAGTTGTTTTTCCAGCACCAGAATCACCAACAATGGAAACAAATTCACCTTGCTTAATATTAATATTCACACCTTTTAAAACATGAAGATTATTAAAGTACTTATGTATATTACTCCCTTTAATCATAATTTATTAATATTACATTAATATAAAGTACCAATTTAATAATCATAATTGAATACTTACATAAATCTATAATTTAAATTATGAATAATACCTTCAAATTTGCATATTTTGCTGGTGGTTGCTTTTGGTGCACTGAAGCAATATATCTTAGGATAAATGGAGTAATTAGTGTTGTCCCAGGATATTGTGGAGGTAACACAACTAAACCAACATATGAAGAAGTATGTACAGGAAATACAGGTCATACAGAAACAATCAAGATAGAATATGATTCAGAAATAATTGATTACTATGCCTTGGTTGATATTTTCTTTAACACGCATGATCCAACGACACTAAATCGTCAAGGAGATGATATTGGCACACAGTACAGGTCAGCTATTTTTTATATTAATGATCAAGAAAAACAAATTGTATTAGATTATATTGATGATTTTCAAAAATCTATTAAATTCATAGACAAAGTGTTTACTGAAGTAAAAAAATTAGACATATTCTATGAGGCTGAAGATTATCATAAAAATTATTATAACATGAATAAAAACACTTCTTATTGTTCCTTTATAATTACTCCTAAGGTTACCAAATTTATGGAAAGATATAAAGAGATGTTAAAAAAGATTACTTAAGATTTTTAAAGCCTATCCTTCTTAAAAACTTTTTTTCAAATTCCCAAAAGAATTTTAGTTCAAAAAAGATAGCTGCAACTACTAATAATGCAACCTGATAGATTAATGTAATAATTACAATTCTTACAGGCCAATATATATACCAATCAAGATTTTGGGAATTTATACCTAAATTTTCAGCAACAGGGGAAGATATTGCAGCAGCAAAGGATCCAGTAATTGAAAAAACTATAAAAATCTTCGTTAACTGAAGATTAGATGAAATTTTCCATTTTATTTTTAGTCTTTCAAACATTTATCCTAATAAATTAATTATTTGATCTGCAAGTTCTAACCCAATTCTTTCTTGAGCTTCAGTTGTAGCTGCACCTATATGTGGTGTTAGTGAAATTCTTTCATTCATTAGTATTTTTATATC
>CAJWCT010000036.1 GCA_913031385.1 uncultured Flavobacteriales bacterium
ATTTTTTTAATTTGGTCTGCAAAGTAACTACTTTTTTCTGGAAATTTCAAACTTATTTCTTTTTAGAATTTCTATCAATAGGTTTAAATTTTGATACGGTAAGCCATTCTGAAAATGTATGCATCTCATCTTTTTGAAATTCTACAATTTGATTCTTTGTTTTTTCCTTCTTTTTATCCAATAATTTAACATTCTTTAGTTCATTTTTATTAAATACAATTTTCTCTTGCTGAAATTCATTAGATGTTATAAAATCAAACAATATACTTCTATCTGTAGTATATGCTGCAGTAAGTTTTAGTTCTTGGTTATATTTAAAATTTTCACTGTTTTTTAAAACCTTTAGATAGATTGCTCTGGAGGACTGAAAGAATGGAAAATCTTTAATTAATGAATTAATAAACCCTATTTGCTCTTTATTAATTTCACTTGGATTTTGCAATATGTTTATATATTCGTTTTTATTCATAGTTTACCATTTTGCCAATGATGCATTAAATACATCTTGAGTAATCCTTTCAAAAATTTCATCTATTGCTGCATCTTTCTGTGATCCAATTAACTGTGAACTCCCTGGATAATCGTAATAAAATGAAAATCGTTTTTCAAATTCTGCTTCGGAATCACTTTTGTCAATAAATCTAACATTAACACTTATTGTTAAGCGGTTTTGTGCAGCAGTATTATTTGCAGTTGCAGTTGTTGGAGATATTCTGTATTCAACGATCTCTCCTTCATATAAAAGATCTCCATTTGACTTAACAAGATCTAGGCTCGTTTGATTAATTAATAAATCTATTAATTTATTAGTAAAATCTCTATCAATACCAGGTTCTATCAAAGTCGAATTATTTTGAAAATAGTTTACTTGAAATGTCTTTGTCTCAGGAGAAATTGATGCCCCAGTTAATGAGTACTTAACACTACAGCTCCAGAATACTACGGGGAGTATAAATAATAAGATTTTTAAGTTTGTTTTCATTATAATTACTAATATAATTTTTTATAGGTTAAACTGCTTTATTTTTCTATATAATGTACGCTCACTTATACCCAGCTCTTTTGCAGCAAGTTTCCTTCTTCCTTTATGTTTTTCAAGAGATTTTTTAATTAATTCTAACTCTTTGTCATGTAACGAAAGAGATTCTGCATTTATTTCTTCAGCATAATCAAATTCTGATTTTGGCTCATTATTATTGCTTTGTTCAGTAATTGGCACTACTTGTATTTGATCATCACTAATTTCTTTTTCACCTCTAGAGTCATAAATCTTCTTTATTAAATGTTTATTGTTTGCTTTAAATTCAGAAATATTACTAGATTCCATTAATTCCATAGTAAGCTTTTTTAAATCATTTAGATCGCCCTTCATATCAAATAATACTTTATATAAAATTTCTCTTTCTGAGTTAAAATCATTTGAGTTTTCTTTTCCTGAGATTATTGCTGGCAAGCTACTATCTGCTCCTTTTGGTAAGTAATTTTTAAGAGTTTGATTACTAATGGATCTGTCTTCTTCTAAAACAGATAATTGCTCAGCTATATTTTTTAATTGCCTAATATTACCGTCCCATCTGTAATTTACCAATGTTTTAATAGCATTATCCTCTAATTTTATTGAAGGCATACTATAGCGTTGCGCAAAATCACTAGAGAATTTCCTAAATAGTAAATGTATGTCATCTTTTCTGTTCCTTAGCGGGGGAATATTAATTTCAATTGTACTTAACCTATAATACAAATCTTCTCTAAACTTATTTTTTTTAATTGCTTTTTGCATATTAAGATTTGTTGCTGCTACTATTCTCACATTGGTTTTCTGGACTTTACTTGAACCAACTTTGATAAATTCTCCATTTTCTAGAACCCTTAGTAGTCTTACTTGAGTAGTTAAGGGGAGTTCTCCAACTTCATCTAAAAATATTGTTCCGCCATCAGCAACTTCAAAATACCCATTTCTTGATTGAGTAGCCCCTGTAAAAGCACCTTTTTCATGTCCAAATAACTCGCTGTCTATAGTCCCCTCTGGAATAGCACCACAATTTACAGCAATATATTTTGCATGTTTTCTATGAGATAATTGATGTGCAATTCTAGGAATATTTTCCTTACCAACTCCACTTTCACCAGTAACTAAAACCGAAATATCAGTAGGAGCAACCTGTTTTATTTTCTCCAGTGCTCTGTTAAGGCCAGTATCATTACCAATTATACCAAATCTCTGTTTAATAGCTTGAATTGATTCCATAATATTTAATTATTTTTTGAATATCCAATTGCATTTCCTAATAAGGTAGCACTAGTACAATCAGTGATTTTTATATTGACAAAGTCCCCAATATTGTAATTTTCTTTAGGAAAAACTACTACCGTGTTTTCATCATTTCTGCCACTCCAATACAATTGTGATTTTTTTGAAGTTTTTTCAATTAAAACTTCAACTTCTTGATTTAAAAATTCTTTTGTTCTATGTAAACTGTGTTTTTGTTGCAATTCTATAATTTCTTCTAATCTCCTTTTCTTTGTAGCCTCATCAACATCATCTGCTAATTTGCGCTGAGCAAGAGTTCCAGGTCTTTCAGAATATTTAAACATATATCCAAATGAGTATTTTATAGTCTCCATCAGATCTAATGTTTCTTTATGATCTTCTTCTGATTCACCAGGGAAGCCCACAATTATATCTTGACTTATGCTGCAGTTAGGAATAATTTGTTTAATTCTCTTGATTAAATCAATATACTCTTCTTTTGAATGTTGCCTATTCATTGCTTTTAGAATTTTGTTACTACCGCTTTGAACAGGTAAATGTATATGATTGCATATATTATCATATTTAGCCATGATATTTATTACATCCATTGACATATCTTGGGGATTAGATGTAGAAAATCTAATTCGAATTTTAGGATGATTAATAGCGCATAATTCTAATAATTTTGAAAAATTAAGAGCCGTAGTTTTTTGAATTTCTGAGGCTTTACTAAAATCTTTTTTCAAACCTCCGCCAAACCACAAATAGCTATCAACATTTTGTCCAAGCAGAGTTACTTCTTTATAGCCTTTTATTTCTAAATCTTTTATCTCTTTAATTATACTTTGAGGATCTCTACTTCTTTCTCTACCTCTAGTAAAGGGAACTACACAGAATGTACACATGTTATCACAGCCTCTTGTTATTGAAATAAAGGCATTAACTCCATTAGAGTTTAGTCTGTGAGGTGAAATATCTGAATATGTTTCATCTTTTGAAAGGAGTACATTTATAGCTTTTTGACCTTTTTCTACTTTGTATATTAAATTTGGCAAGTCTTTGTATGCATCGGGGCCAACAACTAGATCAACAATTTTTTCCTCTTCAATTAATTTGCTTTTCAATCGTTCTGCCATGCATCCAAGTATTCCAATTTTCAGGTGTTTATTTGATTTTTTTAGAGAATTGAATTTTTCTAATTTTTTTCTGATAGTTTGCTCAGCTTTTTCTCTTATAGAGCAGGTATTTAATAATATCAATTCTGCATCTTCTACAATATTAGTGGTTCTATAACCATTCTTAGATAATACAGAGGCAACAATCTCACTATCACTAAAATTCATCGCACAACCATAGCTTTCTATGTAGAGCTTTTTTTCTAATAGGTTATTAGAAGCGTTTTTACTGTTTAATAGAGTAAATTCTCCATTATATTGATACGGGTTTTTTTCTATTTTTTTTAAAACACCACTCATGAATAACATTTAATGATAGTTTGCAAATATATTAAAAATACGCCAATTTGTCATGTTTTTAAATTTATCTCTCTTCATATACGATTTTACTTTATAGATTGATATTAAAAAATTCTTCTACATTTGTACATCTTAATTTAGAAAAATGGCAAAGAATTTAGTAATAGTTGAGTCCCCGGCAAAAGCCAAGACAATTGAAAAATTTTTAGGAAGTGATTTTAAAGTAGCTTCAAGCTTTGGACATATATCGGACTTGCCTTCAAAAGATTTAGGAGTTAATGTAGATGGAGATTTTAAACCTAAATATGAGATATCAAAGGATAAAAAGACTGTAGTTAAGAATCTTAAGAATTTGGCTGATAAATCCGATCTTGTATGGTTAGCTAGTGATGAAGATCGTGAGGGAGAGGCAATTGCTTGGCATTTATTTAGATTATTAAAATTAGATGAAAATAAGGCAAGAAGGATCGTATTCAATGAAATCACAGAATCTGCTATTAAAAATGCAATAGAGAATCCTAGACCTATTGATTATAATTTAGTAGATGCTCAACAAGCAAGAAGAGTATTAGATAGAATTGTGGGATATGAACTATCACCAGTTCTTTGGAAAAAAATTAAAAGCGGTTTATCAGCAGGAAGAGTTCAGTCTGTTTCAGTAAGATTAATAGTTGAAAAGGAAAGAGAAATTAAAAATTTTAATACTGAAAGTATATATAGAATAGATGCAGAATTTAAAACTAGTAATAAAGATAGCTTTAAAGCAAAACTTGATAAGACTTTTAAAACTAAAGAAGAAGCCGAATCATTTTTAAATAACAACAAAAATTCTGATTTCTCTGTTGAGAATTTAGAAAAAAACCCTTTAAAGAAAACACCATCACCACCTTTTACTACTTCTACTTTACAGCAAGAGGCTTCGAGAAAATTATATTTTTCTGTATCAAAGACAATGACTGTTGCTCAAAGACTATATGAATCAGGATTAATAACATATATGAGAACTGATAGTGTAAATCTTTCAAATTTTGCAAAGGATTCAGCTAAAAAACATATTATAAATGCTTTTGGAAATCAATATTCTAACACCAAATCATATCATACAAAATCTAAAGGAGTTCAGGATGCTCACGAAGCAATAAGACCTACAAATTTTTCAAGTTTTGGTGATAAAATTTTAGATAATGATCAAAAAAGATTGTATCAACTAATTTGGAAAAGAACTATTGCATCTCAAATGTCAAATGCGATGTTGGAAAAGACTAATGTTAAAATTAAATCTTCAAACTATGAAAATCTATTTATAGCAACCGGTCAAATAGTAAAATTTGATGGATTTTTAAAAGTTTATTCTGAAGGCAAGGATAATGTTTCTGATGAGGATAGTGGTATTTTGCCAAATATTCAAATAAATGAGAATTTAGTGCATAATTTTATTAATGCTACTCAAAGGTTTTCTAGGGAACCTTTTAGATATACTGAAGCTTCATTAGTAAAAAAATTGGAAGATTTGGGTATTGGTAGACCATCAACTTATGCCCCTACAATTTCAACAATTCAAAATAGAGGGTATGTTGAGAAAGGCACAATTGATGGAGAAAAAAGAAATTATATTCAATTATCACTAGTTAATGAGATCATAAGTGAAAACCTATTAGAAGAAAAAGTAGGTTCAGATAAAGGAAAACTGGTTCCAACAGATACAGGAATAATTGTTACGGACTTTTTGATTAATCATTTTGAAAATATTATGGATTACAATTTTACAGCTAATGTTGAACAAAATTTTGATCATATAGCAGAGGGGAAACAAGAGTGGACGTCTATGATGAAAGAATTTTACAAAAATTTTCACCCAAGAGTAGAAGACGTACATAAAAATGCTGAAAGAGAGTCTGGAAAGAGAATATTAGGAGTTCATCCTGAAAATAAAAAAGAGATTAGTGTTAAATTAGGGAAATTTGGACCAATGATTCAAGTAGGAACAGTTGAAGATGAAGAAAAACCAATATTTGCTAGTTTACCGCCTGAATTTCAAATAAAATCAGTAACATTAGAACAGGCTCTTGATTTATTTTCTCTTCCTAGAGAATTGGGGGAATATAATAATGAAATTGTTTTGGCTAATAATGGAAAATATGGACCCTATATTAAATATGGCAAAAAATTTGTTTCAATCCCAAAAGGGATATCTCCACTATCAATACAGCTTAATGATGCATTAGATCTCATAAAAATGAAAGAACAATCCGAGGCACCAATATATAACTATGAAGGTATAGATGTTCAGAAGGGAAAAGGCAAGTTTGGTCCTTTTATAAAGTGGAATAACATGTTTATTAATGTTAGTAAAAAATATGATTGGGAAAACTTGTCTGAAAACGACATTATTCAATTAATTGAGGAAAGAAAGAAAAAAGAGAAGGAGAAAGTCGTACATAATTGGTCTAATGAAAACATAAGAGTTGAGAAAGGAAAATGGGGAAAGTTCTATTTAATTAAAGGAAAGATAAGAAAGGAAATATCAAAATCTATTGATGTTAATGCATTAACTCTTGATGATGCAAAACAAATGCTAGAAAATAAAAAAGAATAGATTAATTTAGCTGTGCAATGGATCCCAACTTTTTAACTTCAGTTCAAGACAATATTTTAACCCCAGTTGAGGATCATATTCTCTCTCATAATAAGATAATATCATCATCAATTTTAGGGAACAAAATTAGCGTTCATACTAAGGAAAATGGCTTACCTAATATTAAAAAAATTGATGTTGCAATTATTGGTGTTCCAGAGAATAGGAATGATATTAATTTCATAGGAGAAGAAATAAATCTTAGTGAAATAAGAAGATCATTTTATTCACTTTACCCAGGCAATTGGTCAATTAGAATAGCAGATTTTGGAGATATAACACCAGGGGAATCGGTTGAAGATACTTACCAGAATTTAACCTCTCTTACTTCATATTTTATTAAAAACAATATTATTCCACTTGTCATCGGAGGAAGTCAAGATTTGACTTATGCTAACTACAGGGCATATGATGATTTTAAGAAGACTATTAATATAGTAAATGTTGATTCTAATTTTGATTTGGGAGACTCTTCAAAACCAATAAAAAACAATAGTTATCTTGGAAAGATAATTCTCGAAGAACCTCATAATTTGTTTAATTATACTACTATAGGATATCAGACCTACTATAATTCTCAAATTGAGATAGATCTGATGGAAAAATTATATTTTGAAGCATATAGATTGGGTGAGGTATGTTATAACATAAATTCAGTTGAACCTGTAATGAGAGATGCTGATATTGTTACTATAGATTTAAGGTCTATTAAATCTTCTGAGTTAAGTTCAAGACAAAAATTATCTCCAAACGGTTTTGACGGCAAGGAAATATGTTCAATAAGCAGATATGCTGGAATAAGCAATAAAGTTTCATCATTTGGTATTTTCGAGTATAAATCCTCCAATGAGGACGAAATAACAGAAATGTTAATTGCTCAAATATTGTGGTATTTTATTGAAGGAGTTAACTGTAGGATTATAGATGACGATTTTACAAAGATTTCTAATTTTCAAAAATTTACCATAGTAGTTGAGAAATATGAACTTGTTTTCTATAGAAGCGTAAAAACTTCCAGATGGTGGATAGTAATACCAAATTCTTCAAAAAAAGATACTAAACTTAACCAACAATCGTTATTACCCTGTACGCATGATGATTATTTAAATGCAAATGAGGGAATTATTCCAGAGAGATGGTATAAGGCACACAAAAAAAATATAATTTAGATTAAATTTAATTTTTTAACTTGACATGTATTATTTTGCTTATTTGAATAAATATGGGTAAGTTTACGCACTTTTTTTAGGAGGAAAACTAAAATTATATGAGAAAGCTATTAGCACTTAGTTTATTATTTGTATTTGCACTGAGTTGTGGTTCAAAAAGTGGATCAAAACGCTCAAAAGGCGAACTGGTTGGTATACAAGGAAAAAAATATTATCCTGAAAAGCCATTTGGAATGGTTTTAGTCCCAGGCGGTTCTTTTATTATGGGAAAATCAGATGATGATCTTCCAGCTTTAGAAGATGCTCCTACCAAAACAGTTACTGTTAGATCTTACTATATGGATGAAACAGAAATAACAAATGCTGAATATAGACAATTTGTCTATTGGGTAAGAGATTCTGTAATTAGAACAGCGCTTGCTGATAGAGCTGAAGATGTTTTGGGTGGTGAGCCTACTGATGGAAACGTAGATGGAGTTGGCGAATATGCATATATTGATGCAGACACCTCTGATCTGAGTGTTTATGATAAATACATGAAGGACGTATATGAAAAAAGGAAACTAAATTGGGATACAGATTTAATTTTTGATAGATCAGAATACCCTGATGAAGATTATCTAGAAGTAATGGAAAGTTTTTTCATACCTGAAGATGAAGTTTTTAATGATATTAGAACTTGGGATGTTACAAATTTTAAGTTCGCATATTTAGATAGTAGGGTTCAGGAGTATTTAGATGAAAAGCAAATTTTAATTGATGCACTTGCAAATGATGAGATTGCTCCTATACATAATCCAACTGATAGGCAACTTGAGGAGGAATTCCCTGGTTTTAAAAGATCTAATTTTATAACTAAAGAAACACTTGAAATCTATCCAGACACAACAGTTTGGATTACTGATTTTAAATACTCTTATAACGAGCCAATGCATAATGATTACTTCTGGCATGATGCGTATAGTAATTATCCTGTAGTTGGTGTTACATGGAAACAGGCAAATGCTTTTTGTCAATGGAGAACAAATACTAAAAATGCTTATCAAAAAACAAAAAAGAAAAAGAGTTTAGTTCCAGAATTTAGACTGCCAACTGAAGCAGAGTGGGAATACGCTGCAAGAGGAGGTCTTCAAAGCGCTATGTATCCATGGGGAGGCCCATATACTAAAAATGACAGAGGATGCTTTATGGCCAACTTTAAACCAATGAGAGGTGATTATGCAGTTGATCAGGCGTTATATACAGTCGAAGCTAACGCATATGACCCAAATGGATATAATTTGTTTAATATGGCAGGAAATGTCTCCGAATGGGTTGATTCTTCCTATGAACAGGACGCCTATGAATATTCAGCGTCTATGAATCCAAATGTGAATAATATTTATAATGCAAAGAAAATTATTAGAGGTGGTTCTTGGAAGGATGTAAAATATTTTCTGCAGGTTAGTTCTAGAGACTATGAATATGAAAATCAACCTCGAAGCTATATTGGTTTTAGAACTGTTCACGATTATCTAGGAGCAGATTTAACTGCTAATGCAATGACCAATACAACAGTAAGAAAACGAAAAAATAGAAGAAGTTCTATTAAATAATAACTATACAATAAATAAAACACAATTAAAAATTAGAAATTATGGCATTTAAACTAAGTAAAAACGCAATGAACATGGCTTATGGCCTTGGAGCATCAGTAGTAATTATTGGAGCTTTAATGAAAATTATTCACCAAGATTTAAACCTGGGATTATTTACAATTACAGGTAATACTATGCTAACTATTGGATTAGTAACTGAAGCATTAGTATTTGTAATATTTGCTTTCGATTTTCCTGGTGAAGACTTAGATTGGACAATAGTCTATCCTGAATTAGGCGGTGGCATTGGAGGACCTAAACCTACTCCTGAAGGTATGTTGACTAAAAAATTAGATTCTATGTTAGCGCAAGCTAAAGTAGATGTAAGTCTAATGTCAAGTTTATCAAATAGCATTAAAGATTTTGAAGCTTCTGCTAAATCTGGAGCAAATAGTGCATCAGAACTTGCGAAGATAAATAAGGAGTTTGCTAACAATGCAGTTCAACTTCAAAAACAAATGGAGTCATTGTCTAATAATTTAGAATCGTTAAACAGTGTATATGGAGGAGTCCTTAGCGCTATGAATAAAAAGTAATAGAAATATCTTAATAAGATTTTTTATTAAAAATATTAATTTTTTAAAAAAATAAAATTATGGCAAGTGGTAAAGAAACTCCAAGGCAGAAGATGATTAATTTGATGTATTTAGTATTTATAGCAATGCTTGCTTTAAATATGTCAAAAGAAGTTTTAACAACTTTTGGAGAAATTGATGCAAAGGTTGGTAAGTCTACTGTGAATATTAAAGCTAAAAATGGTTCTGATTTAGATGATCTTAGGAAAGATGCAGAAAATGATGCAGCAAACTGGGCTGAGGCTTATGGAATGGTAGATGAAATATCATCTTTAGCTAATGAATTAGATACATATATTAATAATGAGGTGAAATTTCCTATTACAATGAAGGAGGATAAATATGATCAAAACAGAGATGGAAATACAAAGGATTTAATTCCTGATTATGAAGTAATGGATAATGCAAAGGAATATGATGAACTATTTTTTGATGGTAATAATTTCACCTCTGCAGGAGATAGTTTAGTGATGTATATTGATAGATTTAGAGAAGGATCTATTGTTGCATTAGATAGTCTAAAGGAAGGAATACAACCAGAGAGTGTAAAAGATGAAATTAAAGCATTAATTACGGAAAAATTCTCAACAAATGATGTGATTGACGGTAAAGGAATAGAAAAAGCTTGGTTACAATACAATTTCGAGCATTTCCCTCAAATAGCATCTACTACAAAATTAACATTAATGCAAGAAAATGCACAGAATATTATTGCTAGATTAATTGCTGCAATAAGAGGTGAGACATTAACTGAAATAACTAAGGCAAATAAACAAACAGCATTTGCACAAGGAGTTGATGTGTTTTTTACGAATCAAAAATTAGATGGTAAAGTTGTTTTGGGAAAATATGATGATAATTTATTTGCTAACAGAGTAACTATTAATGGAAAAGAATATGAGGGACCTGATGTAATGGAAGGAGGACAAGTTAACCTTGAGAAAATAGGGATTAATGTAGGAGGAACACCAGGTGAGAAATCATTAAAGGTAAAATTTGAATTTGATAGATTTGAAAATAAAAGGGATACGACCTATGTTGTAGAAATGGATCACAAATATGCTGTGGTACCATCTCGTGCAAATATTAGTAATCCCGATATGTACGTAGTATACAAGGATTTAGAAAATATTTTAAATATATCTATGGCAGGTGTTGCAGATAATAGGCTGCAAATTTTAAATCCTAAAACCCTAAAAAAGAAATCAGATGGTGTATATGTAATGAAAGGAGAAAAAGGGAAAAAGAATAAATCTGGAGATAATATAGTTGATATAGTTGTTGGGGTTAAAGGAGAAGGTGTAACCAGTAAAGTTACATTTGAGGTTCTAAATATTCCTGATCCAATAGCTTCATTTAACGGAAAGCCAAGAGTAACAAAATCATCTAGAAAACGTATAGCAACTAGTAGGATTCAGGCTTCATTTGCTGATCCAAAATTAGCAAAGGCATTAAAACTAGATATTGAAAGTTTTGTGGTTAAGATAGGTACTGCTCAGAAAAAAGTAACTGGTAGTTCTTCTTTTCCTAAATCTATTAGAGATGCTATAGTAAAAAATGCAAGAAAAAATTCAATTATAACTATCAAAGATATTGTTTGTACTTCAAAAAAGTATCCAAAGAAGAATTTCCTTCCTTTGCCAATATCTATGGAGGTTGTTGATTAATTATAGATTATGAAAATTAAAAGTATTGTATACATATTTGTTTTCTTATTTTGCTCAAATGCAATCTATTCTCAGCAATATAGATCTGGGGTAAGTAACTTATTGAATGCAAAGAGCCCCGAGGATATTGGAATAAGAACGGCTCAACAGATAAATGCAGATGAACAAAAGCCATTGGAGTATGGATTTGTTGATGATAAAGATATTCTTTGGTCTACAATGATTTGGGAGGTTATAGACCTTGATGAAAGAATTAATTTTCCATTGCTATATCCAGTTGACACTACCGTAGTAGGTCCTGAGAGAAGGCCAATGCTTTGGTGGTTGAAGCAGGAGATTACTAGAGGAAGATTAGATGTATATGATCCTGAGTCTGAAGATGGGGAATTTCGTAGAAAATTAATTGATCCAGTAGAGTTAGAAAATATTTGGAGAAAACAATCAGTTTTAGAAGCAGGAAAAGTTACTATTGAAGATTATCAAACTTTTATTGATGAAGATGTTTTAACAAAAGAATATGATAGGTTTGGATTTATTCCATATGAATATTATGACATTGAAATGGAAGAACAAGTTATTCTTTCAGAAGAACAGAAAGCTGAAATTAGAGCAGATTCAATAGGAACAGTTTTTCCTTATACAATTAAGAATCCAAAAGAACTAAATTTTAATGTTTATCAAGACTCAGTTTTAAGCTTTGAATTATACAATGGATTTAGGCAAGATATTCCTGTTAGAAAGGTAATGCCTGGTTATCAAAAATCAGATCTTGAAAATGAAGAAATTACAGATATTAGAAGAATTGTTTTACAATTAATTAGAGATTATTGGATAGAGGACACTCATTTTATATGGGAGGATCTTAAATTTGATCAAGTCAAAAAGTGGCTAGTTAAAGGGATATGGTATTTTGATAAAAAATATTCTGAATTAATATACAGACCCATAGGCTTGGCTCCTGTAGCAACAGAGATTAAAACTTTTGAAGAGATAGAAGCAGAACAGATAGCTGGTGGTGGAGGTTTTGATGCTAGTGATGATTTTGGTGGTGGAGATGATTCTGATCCATTTGCTAGTGGAGGAGATGATTCTGATCCATTTGCTAGTGGAGGAGATGATTCTGATGATGTT
This sequence comes from uncultured Flavobacteriales bacterium, assembly GCA_913031385.1. Classification (GTDB taxonomy): domain Bacteria; phylum Bacteroidota; class Bacteroidia; order Flavobacteriales; family Flavobacteriaceae. Next base: position 12,544 of record CAJWCT010000036.1, read on the forward strand.
GCTGATTCTGATGATGCTGATTCTTCTTTTGATGACCCATTTGGTGGTGGTGGTGATGACGCATTTGATGATAGCGGAAGTTCTCAAGATATAGAACAAGCAATTCCTTTATTTTGGATATACTATCCTCATGCAAGAGACATTCTTAAAAAAGGTAAAATATTTAATGACAGAAACACTTCTGCTAGTAAATCATTTGATGATATAATTAATTCTAGAAGATTTAATGCAGTAATATATAAGGAAGAAAACGTATATGAGAATAGATATATTAGGGATTACATTCCAAACAATGCGTTTATGAGGTTACTTGAATCTGAGAGAATTAGGGAAAAAATTAGAAATTTCGAACATGATATGTGGAGCTGGTAATTCTCCAAAAACCCAATTATTCTAAAAGCGTTTATATAATAGACGCTTTTTTTAATTCATTAAATTATAAAACTATTGTAGGAACTAAAAAGGGTTGTATATTTGTAGACTCACA
>CAJWCT010000037.1 GCA_913031385.1 uncultured Flavobacteriales bacterium
TGTAGCTAAATATTGTCTTGTTTCCTCTTTAATTGAATACCAGACAGGTGAATCATAAGTAATACCAAATCTTAGCCAATCAGTTAATTTAGCAATTGTTCCTAATTGAAATGAAATTCCTCCACCAAATCCTGAAAGTCTATTTTCAAAGTTTATATCAGTAATATGCAAATTGCCAGACTGGCCATTAGTGTTTGATTCTTCTAAAATATTATAGTTGTCGTAATCTACAAAATGTGCATTTAGGTTAACGCCTAAGGACAGTTTTTCAGAATATTGAGCACCAACATTTGCAGTAAATTTTCCGTTATATCCTCTTGAAATTGAATAATATGTTTGATTGAATGTTCCAGGGGCAACATTTGAGGTATATGAGGTATTATCATCGTCAAAAGAATCAGGTTCTATTATAAATGATTCATATCCTAAAAATGCTTGTTGATGTGGGTATCCAAAGGTATTCCCTATATCTACATAAGCATCAGTTACTGATTCATTTTCAAAAGCAGAAATTTGATCTAATCTTAATCCTTGAGCGTTAGCTAGGAAGAAACTATCAATAGAATTAGAATTAGTAAAATCTCTAACAAAAAATTCATTAAAGTTATTATTGGTTTGGTCATAAGATAATCCTACAACAATTTTCTTCCATTTTTTAGCCGCACCAATATTATTAAATACAAATACACCACCTATTTGATTCATTGTTAGATTGGATTTATCTTGAGTATTATATGCATTTAAAAGATTAACATCATTTGTCTTTTTATCACTGGCAAATGATAGTGAGAAATAACTGTTGTTAAAAATAGCAGAGCCTGCTGGATTTAAACTAATTGATGAAATTTCACCACCTAAGGCCCCAAAAGCACCTCCCATAGCAGAAAATCTTGCTGATCCATCAATGTTATTGTTTGTATAGTTTAATGCATCTGATATGTTCTGTGACATTAAACTAAGTGTTGATATGCAGAAAAATATAACTAGAATTATTCTATTCATAACTTAAAAATTTAAATGAAATTTATATACAGCATTAATATCCTCCAGATCTACCTCCAGATTTACCACCTGATCTACTTCCACTAGAAGAAGGTCTTGAGCTTCCTGAACTACCAGAGGGTTTAAAACTAGGACTAGAATTAAAACTAGGACTAGAATTAGACGAAGGTTTACTATTACTTCCATTATAACCACTTGGTTTATAATTGTAATTGGAAGAAGGTTTTGTATTTGGTTTATAGGTGTTATTGCTAGGCTTACTACCTGTACCATAATTAGAAACAGGTTTTGAATAGTAGTTAGGTTTGACTCTAGCGGCACTATTTATTCTATCTATCCTTGAAATTCTATCTCTTAGAGAGGAAGAACTAAGATTACTAACTCTATTACTTATCCTGGTTGTATTATTTGTATAACCAGATCTTAAAGAAGAAGCATTTCTAGATCGCCTTCCTCCACTAATATATGCTATAGATGTATTATTCCATTGATTTTGGAAGTATGGATAGTTGTAATAATTATAATAGCTATAATAAAATGGATGACCATAGCCTCCCCAACCCCAAGGACTAAAAAAGTCATTATAATATCCGCCAAAACCTCCATAAAGGTATGGACGTAACCAATAATTATTATATCCATAACCCCATGTATTCCATGCACTTCCATATCCGTATCCATAATTATTTAACCATATAGGGTAATTCCATAATCTTGACCAATAGATGCTGTTATAAGCATGGCCTCTATATAGGTTTATTGTAAGATGATCAATATCTTCCCCCCACGGAGCGTAATTTTTGTTAATGGTGTCATTTTCAACTAAACCTTCATAGTTTTCAACATCAGTAAAAACAGAATCATTTAAGGATTCAACCTCTTCATATTGCATTGATTTTTCACTAAATACCGTTTGATAGTATGAGTTTTTTATTTCTTTATCATAAACAAGTTCTTGAGTAGATTCTTGCTGAGAATGTATATTTTTATTTTCACTATAAATACCGTCACTAATATTTCCAGAGTATTGATAAGAACCACATGAAAGTAAAATAACTGAAAAGAAGATCAATAAAATTGATCTTTTTACTAGAAGAAAATTGTATAATTGCATATCTCTACAATTTAATTGTTGAACAAAACAAAAATAGTTAGATTTGTAAATCAACAAAAGTTATCTATTAACACAACTGCAATAGTTGTGCCAATTTACAAAAAATGGCAAAAAATCTTATAACTAGAGAGGAAGATTATTCAAAATGGTATAATGATTTAGTTGTTAAATCAGGTTTGGCTGAGAATTCTTCAGTAAGAGGATGTATGGTAATTAAACCATATGGTTATGCGATTTGGGAAAAAATGCAGGCTCAATTAGACAAGATGTTTAAGGAAACAGGACATCAAAATGCATATTTTCCTCTATTTGTTCCTAAAAGCTTGTTTGAAGCTGAAGAGAAAAATGCTGAAGGTTTTGCTAAGGAATGTGCAATAGTTACACATTATAGACTTGAGACAGATCCTGATAATCCAAAAAAATTAAGAGTTGATCCAAAGGCAAAACTAGAGGAGGAGCTAATCATAAGACCAACTAGTGAAGCTATAATATGGAATACTTATAAAAACTGGATTCAATCCTATAGAGATTTACCTATTTTAATTAATCAATGGGCAAATGTAGTAAGATGGGAGATGAGACCCAGACTGTTTTTAAGAACGACTGAATTCTTATGGCAAGAAGGGCATACTGCTCATCAAACTGAAGATGAAGCAATGCAAGAAGCATTAATGATTAACTCAATCTATGCAGAATTTGCCGAGAAGCATATGTCTATGCCAGTAATTCAAGGTATAAAATCTGAAAATGAAAGATTTGCAGGAGCAGAAGAAACTTTTTGTATTGAAGCTCTTATGCAGGATGGTAAGGCCCTACAAGCAGGTACGTCACACTTTTTAGGACAGAATTTTGCAAAAGCATTTGATGTAAAATTCACTAATAAAGAAGGAAAACTAAATTATGTATGGGCTACTTCATGGGGCGTTTCTTCTAGACTAATGGGAGCATTAATCATGACTCATAGTGATGACAAAGGACTTGTATTACCTCCAAAATTAGCTCCAATACAAGTTGTAATAGTCCCAATCTATAATGGTGAACAGGAACTTGATTCTATTTCTAAGATTGCAGAGGATATTCAAAGCAAATTGATCAAATTAGGTGTTAGTGTTAAATATGATAATAGAGATACTCTGAGGCCAGGAGCAAAATTTGCTCAGCACGAATTACAAGGAGTACCTATAAGAATTGCTATTGGTCCGAAGGATTTAGAAAACAACTCTGCAGAGATTTCTAGGAGAGATCTTCTAACAAAGGAAATTATTGATATGGGCGATCTTGTAGAACATATAGATAAATTATTATCAGATATTCAAGAAAATCTCTTCAAAAAGGCTTTGAAATTTAGAGAAGATCATATAACTCAAGTAGAATCATTTGATGAATTTGAAGAAGTTTTAAATAAAAAAGGAGGATTTATCTCTGCTCATTGGGATGGCACAAATGAAACAGAAAATAAGATAAAAGAAAAAACTCAAGCTACTATTAGATGCATACCTAATAATTCATCTTCATCCAAAGGTAAATGCGTGTATAGTGGCAAACCCTCAAATCAACGTGTTATCTTTGCAAAAGCATATTAAATAAATTGCTGAAAAACCTCTTGAAGAAGTTGTATCATATAAAAATAGTTGTATTTTTGCACGCGCAACAATTAGTTGACTGTATGGGCCCGTTCGTCTATCGGCTAGGACGCCAGGTTTTCATCCTGGTAAGAGGGGTTCGATTCCCCTACGGGCTACTAAAATTAAATTAAAAAAATGGCAAATCATAAATCTGCTTTAAAAAGAATTAGAAGTAACGAATTGAAGCGTTTAAGAAATAGGTACCAACATAAAAGTGCCAGAACTGCTATGAAAAATTTTTTTGAATTAACAAAGAAGAAAGAAGCTCAAAAAGAACTTCCATCTATTTTATCTATGATCGATAAACTGGCTAGGAATAATATTATTCACGATAATAAAGCGTCAAATTTAAAATCTAATTTGACAAAACATTTAGCAGGATTGAAATAGCTTATCCATTCATTGAGACAAGAAATTCTTCATTGTTTAAAGTTTTCTTAAATCTATCATTTATAAATTCCATAGCTTCAACAGGATTCATATCTGCTAAATATTTTCTCATTACCCACATTCTTTGAATAGTACTTGCATCCAATAATAGATCATCTCTTCTAGTACTAGATGAAGTTAAGTCTATAGCAGGGAATATTCTTCTATTAGAAATATTTCTATCTAATAGGAGTTCCATATTACCTGTACCTTTAAATTCTTCAAAAATTACTTCATCCATTTTAGAACCTGTCTCAGTTAATGCAGTAGCAATAATTGAAAGAGAACCTCCATTTTCAATATTTCTTGCAGCTCCAAAGAATCTCTTAGGTTTATGTAATGCATTAGCATCTACACCACCACTTAATATTTTACCTGATGCAGGTTGTACTGTATTGTAAGCTCTTGCAAGTCTAGTAATAGAATCAAGAAGAATTACAACATCGTATCCACACTCAACTAGTCTTTTAGCCTTTTCAAGAACTATATTTGCAATTCTCACATGTTCATTAGCTTCTTTATCAAAAGTTGATGCAATTACTTCACCTTTTACGTTCCTTTGCATATCTGTTACTTCTTCTGGTCTTTCATCAATAAGTAAAATTATTTGATATACTTCTGGATGATTAGCTGCAATTGCATTAGCAATATCTTTTAGTAACATAGTTTTTCCAGTTTTAGGCTGAGAAACTAGCATTCCTCTTTGACCTTTTCCAATTGGAGAAAACAGATCAATTACTCTGGTAGAAATGGTATTGTTTTTGTCAGCCAAAACAAATTTCTCCTCAGGAAATAATGGGGTTAAGTGCTCAAAGGAAACTCTATCTCTTACTATTTTTGGATCAAGTCCATTTATCTTATTTACTTGAATTAATGGAAAATATTTTTCCCCCTCCTTTGGAGGCCTAACATTACCAAGAATTGTATCACCTTTTTTGAGTCCAAATAATCTTATTTGAGACTGAGAAACATATATGTCATCAGGTGATGATAAGTAATGATAATCTGAAGATCTTAGGAATCCATACCCATCCATCATAACGTCTAGGACACCTTCACTCTCAATGATTGCATCAAATTCGTAGTCAGGTTCTCTATAACGATTCCTATTATCCCTATTTCCGTTAGGTTCTTTAGATCCTTTTGGTGGATCCTTTTTATCATTTCTAGGATGATTTTTATTTTTATTCTGTCTAGAATAACTTTCTGAGTCTTTTTTAGCAGGCTTAGATTCCTTTTTAACAGAACTAGATTCCTTTTTAACAGAACTAGATTCCTTTTTAACAGGATTAGACTCTTGCTTAGGAGAAGTTTTTCTGGGTTCAGGATTAGACTCTTGCTTAGGAGTAGTTTTTTTGATTTCAGGATTATCAGCCTGATGATCCAAAATTTTATATACTAAATCAAGTTTCTTTAAGGTTTTGAATTTAGAAATATTTAATTCTTCAGCAATTTGCTGTAGATCAGAAAGTTTTTTTTCTTTTAGTTTAGAAATTTCAAACATTTTAATTTTTTTAATTAATTATTATTTAATGTGATGTGGTGTGAGATTTTTATATGTAATAAATCAGCTAGTGATTTTTAAATTTTATAGAAGTAAAAAATTGTGATTAATCAAGAATTATATCTGTGATGTTGAATAATTCTGGTACAATAATACAACTTTTTTTTTAAAACTCTTAATTTAGCAGAAAATTATATACTATGATTCAAAGAATTCAATCTCTGTATTTATTTATTTGTTCAATAATTAACTTGGCGTATTGCTATCATCTATATTTTGAAAATGAAATCGCTAAGTTCTTTTTAGATGTTGATTCAAATATTCCATTTGAGGTTATTTTATTGTTTCCATTAATTATTTCTATTATATGTTTTTACACAATCTTCAAATATAAAAAAAGGCAAACCCAATTTGTATTAAATAGACTTTCAATAATTCTGTGTTTTCTGTTTGTTGGAATTCTGATATTTGTATTTGATCTTGCATCTAACTTTGAATGGATAAATTTAGTTCCACTATTTTCAATTATTTTATTAGTACTTGCAAATAGAGCTATAAAAAAAGATGAAGATTTAATAAGATCTATTGATAGGATCAGATAATTATCTTTTAAACTCTATTACGGATAGATTTTCAATTTTTTTGCCATTGATTTCAAATTGAATCATGGTCCTGACTCTGTGAAGCCCATGTTTTCCAATAGCCCCTGGATTCATATGTAAAAGATCTAATTCTTTGTCATTTATCACTTTTAATATATGAGAATGACCACATATGAAAAGGTCGGGAGGATTTGATTTTAGTTCTTCTAATATTTTTGGATTGTATCTTTTTGGGTAGCCACCAATGTGAGTAATCCAAACACTAACTTTTTCACAAATAAATCTATTGTGAAGCGGAAATTCAGCTCTAATTTTTTGATCGTCAATATTCCCATACACACCTTTTAAAGGTTTTATTTTTTTTAGTTTATCGCTAACTGAAATATCTCCAATATCACCAGCATGCCAGATTTCATCTACCTTATTAGCATACTTGACAATTTTTTCATCAATATATCCGTGGGTATCTGAAATTAAAAGAATTTTTTTCATTTTTTAATCTAGGAAGATTAAGTATATATTTGTCCTTTAAACAAATGTAACAAATACCTTGAGATATTTTCTTGAAATTTCATATAACGGATCAACATTTCATGGTTGGCAATTTCAACCTAATGCTATAACTGTACAGGAGACAATAGAAAATGCTTTAATAACGCTATTAGAAGAAGAAATTAAAATAGTTGGAGCTGGAAGAACGGATACAGGTGTTCATGCAAGGCATATGTGTGCTCATTTTGATTATAATAAGAAGTTTGAATTAAGTCAACTGAGAATTAATTTAAACTCATTTTTAAATAAGGAAATCTACATTAAGGATATATACAGGGTGAATGATGAAGCTCATGCTAGATTTAGCGCAACAAGTAGGGAGTATGAATATTATATTTCCTTAGTAAAGGATGTATTCTCTTACGAAACTTCGCACTTTATTCAACAAGATTTGAATATTGAAAAAATGAATCAAGCAATATCAATAATTAAGGATTATGAAGATTTTGAAGCATTTTCTAAGTCAAAAACAGATGTAAAGACATATTTATGTAATATTATAAGCTGTTCATTAATTGAAAACGAAAACATGCTAATATTTAGGATTAAGGCTAATAGATTTTTAAGGAACATGGTAAGAACTATTGTTGGCACACTCTTGGAAGTAGGATTAGGAAAAATTCCTCCAGGGGAAGTTCATAATATTATTAAATCAAAAGATAGATCAAAAGCAGGGCCTTCAATGCCTGCACACGCTTTGTTTTTGACTAAAATTGAGTATCCTAGCAATATTAAATTATAATGAAAGAAAAAACCAAAGTTTATAACATAGTGCTTTTTAAAAGATTGCTGAACTATATATCTCCTTATAAGTTATTTTTTTCAGTATGCATCTTTTCAGTTCTGGGACTTTCAATTTTTGGAGCATTAAGGCCTGTTGTACTAGAGAAAGTAGTTGATCAGAATCTAACAGCTCAAATCAGTGAGGGTTTTTTATTCTACATTATTATAATTGGATTATTACTTATATGTGAAGTTATTTCAAATTACCTTTTTATTTATTACGCGAGCTGGTTAGGACAATCTGTAGTTAAAGATATTAGAGTTAAGTTATTTAATCATATTCTAAATTTTAAGATGAAGTATTATGACAAATCTTCAGTGGGTATATTAATTACAAGAGCTGTGACTGATATGGAAAGAATTGCAGATATTTTTGGTCAGGGGCTATTTATGATTCTAAGTGATATTTTAAAGATGCTTTTAGTTGGAATTGTAATGATCATAATGAATTGGAAATTAAGTATAATAGTTTTTTTCACACTACCTCTAATATTAATTGCAACTATGGTATTTCAAAAATACATGAAAACGGCTTTTGATGAAGTTAGAACAGAAGTTGCAAATTTAAATTCTTTTGTTCAAGAAAGGGTCACAGGAATGAAAGTATTGCAACTCTTTGCAAGAGAAGAAATTGAATATTTAAAATTTAAAGAAATAAATGAGCGCCATAAAAAGGCTTGGTTAAAAACAGTTTGGTATAATTCCATATTTTTTCCAGTGGCTGAAATATTATCATCTCTTACTCTAGGTGTTGTTGTTTGGTATGGGGGAATGAATAATATATTGTATAATTTGACGTCTTTGGGCGAATTAACTGCTTTTATTATGATGATCCCAATGATGTTTAGACCATTAAATCAAATTGCAAATAAATTCAATACATTATTAATGGGCATGGTGGCTGCTGAGAGAGTATTTAAAGTTCTTGATACAGAATCCAACATCAATGAATCAGGAAATAAAATAGCTAATAATTTAAGGGGAGATATACAATTTAAAAATATCAATTTCTCATATAATGAATCTGAGATTGTATTAAAGAATATCTCTTTTGAAATAAAAGCTGGAACTACTACTGCTATTGTTGGTTCAACAGGCGCCGGAAAATCAACTATTATTAATTTAATTAATAGATTTTATGAGATTAATTCTGGTGATATATTAATTGACGGCACTAATATTAAAGAATTTGCTCTTTCATCGTTAAGAAATCAAATTGGTTTTGTATCACAAGATGTTCATTTATTTTCAGATACAATTCTACATAATATTACTTTAAATAATAGTAATATTTCATTTGATCAGGTAAAAAGAGCATCAGCTGAAATTGGAGTCCATGATTTTATAAAAACACTTCCAAATGGTTATAACTATAATGTTCGTGAAAGAGGCATAATGCTATCCACAGGTCAGAGGCAATTAATTTCATTTTTAAGGGCATATGTTACTGATCCAAGAATTTTAATTCTTGATGAAGCTACTTCATCTATAGACACAGACTCTGAAATTTTAATTCAAAAAGCAATAGAAAAAATGACTGACAATAGAACTTCCTTAGTTATTGCCCATAGGCTAAGTACAATTAGAAATGCAGATAATATAATTGTAATGAATTTAGGAGAGATTGTTGAGCAGGGAACGCATCAGGAACTTCTTAAAATTAATGGATTTTATAAAAAACTCTATGATACTCAATTAAAAAGTCAAAAAAATATGGAACTAGTTTAATATAAATCTTTTTTAATTAAACCAACTAGATCTTCTGAATCTTTGAAGTTTTTGAATTCACCATTTTTAATATATGAAATCTTGCCTGTTTCTTCTGAAACTACAATTGCTAATGCATCCGTTTTTTCTGTTATACTAACTGCTGCTCTATGACGAAGACCATATTTATTAGGAATCATTTTTTCATTAGTTATTGGCAGTACTACCCTTGTAGCTTTAATAAAATTATTGGACACAATAATTGCCCCATCATGTAAAGGACTATTTTTAAAGAATATACTTTCTATAATTGGCTGAGTAACTTTTATATTCATTTCATCACCTGTATCTTCTAAAAAGTTTAGGTTATTATTTCTTTCTATGACTATAATAGCACCAGTTTTTGAAATACTCATATTTGTACAGGCAGAAATAATAGATTTAATGTTAGTTGTGTTTTTATTAATATCTTGTCCTCCTCTAAGAAAATTCACTCTATCCAATACAGATCCTTTTTTTGCAAAATTTGTGGAACCAATCATTAATAAAAATTTCCTAATCTCTGGTTGGAATACAACAATTAATGCGATAATACCTACACTCATAAATCCACCAATTATACTTGAAAGTAAATCCATTTCTATAAATGCAGTAATACGCCATACTAAGTAGATAAGAATAATTCCTAGGAAGATATTTATTGCAACAGTTCCTTTAAGAAGTTTGTATGCATAATACAATAAAATTGCAACAAGAATAATATCGGCAAATTCGACAATTCCAAAATCAAGTATTTCCTTAAAAAACTCCATAATACGCTGTTAAAGATACGTATAATTATAAAATAATTGAATAAAAAGGATTCTTAGAATTAGCCTTGTTTATTTAGTGCATTTATTAATTTAATGCACTCATTTGCTTCTTTTACATCATGAACTCTTAAAATAGAAGCACCCTTTATTAAAGATACTGTATTGAGAACAGTCGTCCCATTTAAAGATTCTTTAGCATTAGTTTTTAATGACTGATAAATCATTGATTTCCTAGAAATACCAACCATAATCGGCTTCTCAAGTATTTTTAGTAAATCCATGTTACTTAGTAGATTATAATTTTGCTTCAGATCTTTTGCAAAACCAAATCCGGGATCAATAATCATGTCATTTATCTTATAGGATACTGCTTGATTTATTTTTTTTGAGAAATACTTTATGATCTCTTTAAGCATGTCATCATAATTAGTTTTCTTTATCATATTTTGTGGATTTCCTTTCATATGCATCATTACGTATGGAACGTTATATTTGCCTACAATTTCCATCATTTTTTTATCCATTTCACCTGCAGATACATCATTTATTATTGAAGCACCAGAATTTAAACAAGTTTCAGCAACTTTACTTCTAAATGTATCTATTGAAATTATAGTCTCCGGAAATTTATTAATTACTAATTCTAATGCTGGAACAACTCTATTTAATTCTTCATTTTCATCAACATTTATTCCATTAGGCCTTGAACTATAAGCACCGATGTCTATAAATACTGCCCCATCATTTAACATTTTTTCAACGTGTTTCAATATTTTTTTGTCTGAGTTGTGCACTCCTCCATCATAAAATGAGTCTGGAGTGACATTCAGTATACCCATAATTTTTGGTGTCGATAAATCTACTAGTTTTCCTGCGCAGTTAATAGTCATTAATTATAGCTATATAAATTTTAATCTTTATTCTTTGAACATTAAAAATATTTAATCGAAATTTACGTAAATTTTGAAATTATAGTGCAAAATACAATAAAACAATATGATACTGTAATTAAAACTTGTAGGGGGCTTTTTCATAAGAAAATGAAAGATTACGGAAGTGCATGGAGGATTTTAAGATTATCGTCTTTAACTGACCAAATTTTTATAAAAGCACAAAGAATTAGAGAATTACAAAAAAACAATGTAAGAAAAATTGATGAGGGACAATCTGATGAATTTATCGGTATCGTAAATTATTCTATAATGGCTTTAATTCAACTCGATAAAGGAGTTTCAGAAGAGCCGGATATTGATTTAGCTGAATCTTTAGTTTTATATGATGAAATTTCTGAAAATACAAAAAATTTAATGCTTAACAAGAATCATGATTATGGAGAAGCTTGGAGAGAAATGAGGGTAAGTTCTTTAATTGATTTAATAATGCAAAAATTGTTAAGAATAAAACAAATAGAGGATAATGCTGGTAAAACACTCGTGAGTGAAGGAATCGATGCTAATTATAGAGATATGATAAATTATGCTGTTTTTGCACTAATTCATTTAGATAAGTAGTATGAAAATTTTAGTTAATATTTTAAGAATATTTGTAGGGTCATTATTTATTTTTTCAGGCTTAGTTAAAATTAATGATCCAATCGGGTTTTCATTTAAACTTGAAGAATATTTTGGCCCAACTGTATTTGATATTGATTTTTTACTCCCTTATACTTTAGCTCTAGCTATTATTATAGTTATTCTTGAGGTTCTGCTAGGTCTTTTTTTACTAATAGGATTTAAACCTAAGTTAACTATATGGGTTATGCTTTTAATGATTATTTGGTTCACATTTCTAACTTGGTATTCTGCATATTATAATAAAGTAACGGATTGTGGATGTTTCGGAGATGCAATTCCATTAACTCCATGGGAATCTTTCACTAAGGACGTTTTCCTTCTATCCTTTATATTAATTATATTTTACAAAATAGAATTAATTAAGCCTATAATTAATTTTAAAAATCAAATAATTGTTTCTGCTATTTCTTTAATTATATGCAGTTCAATAGTATATAGAGTTATTGAGCATTTACCCATGATTGATTTTAGGCCTTATAATATACAAGCAAACATAATTGATAATATGGTTGTTCCTGATGATGCTCCAAAAGATATATGGAATTATGATTGGAAATTTGTTGTGGATGGTACAGAGGAAATAATTTCTAGTACTGGAGAATATCCAGATATAAATGGAGAATTTGTGTCTGTTGAAACAAAACTAATTAAGAAAGGATATGAACCACCAATTCATGATTTTTCCATTGAGTTAAATGGAGAAGATATGTCAGGTGAATTATTAAATGAGGAAAAACTTTTGATGTTTGTTTTATATAATTTATCTAAATCAAATTTTGATGAAAGTAGTGAGTTAATAACAAAATCAAAACAAGCAATTGAAAACGGATACAAGGTAATAGGTATAACTGCCTCTGGAATTGATATGCAGGAAGAAGTTAAGAACCAATTTGGTTTTGAATTTGATTTTTATACTTGTGATGAAACTGCTTTAAAGACAATAATTAGATCCAACCCAGGCGCATTGGAAATTAGGTCAGGGACTATAGTCAATAAGTGGCATTATAATGATTTTAACAAAATTAAATTTGACTAATTTTCTATTTAATAA